>JAVBLX010000103.1:0-18439 GCA_031553075.1 Acetivibrio sp. | reverse complement strand
TCTTGGACTATCGACATTAATAACAGGTTTTGCGGCAAAAAGGGTATCAGTAAAAGAGGCTGTACCTAAAGTAAAGAATGTAAAGGTAAAGAGCGGGCAAAAAATTTCTGGTAATAAGGGAAGCAGGTTAAATAAGGGTGGTACATCTACCAATTCATTTAAAGACCAACTGACTCTTGATGAACATTTTACAAAACATAGTGGACAAATAGAGAACGTACTTAATAAACAGAATTATACTGTTTCAGATTACTTAAATGATGCTAATCATGTAATTGATACAGGTACATTTGTTCCAGAAATGAATGGATATGTTAAGTTTGTTGGTGGCGAAGGCAGTGCTAAATATGCATTTGTAGGACTTGATAGAACTACAGGACAAATAACAACATTCCATTTAAAATCAGTATCAGAATTAATTAAGAAAGCACCTAGCTTAGAATTTCAAAAATAGAAAGGAGTTTATATGGTAGTAGTAAAAAAGATAGAGTGGATTGATGAAGCTGAAAAGGAAGCGGATGTTACAATATCAGATGGTAATTACTCAGTAAAGTGTTTCTCAAGTCCATTTATGTTGCAAGAAAATGAAAATTTTATGGATAAAATTCAGTGTTTAGATATAGAAAATATCTTCAAGTCATTTGAAACAGATCCAATGATAGTTAAGAAAGATGGTTTTTATGAATATTTTTTAAGAGGAAAATTAGAAGATGATAAGGTTTTTAGAATTGGTGAACTCAAGATAGATATTTCAGATGCATATATTCCAGGAGATATTTATGTTGGAGATATTATTGAGTTCAGTGTTAGTAGGTTAGATATATATTAATAGAATTTAAAATAGGGGTGTTTTATAGGATTTTTTGTATATAAAACACCTCTATTTTTTGTCCACGAAAAAGGAATCTACTAGCTGTTTTTATACCTAAATCAGAAAAATGTTTCTTTATGTGCCTAAGGTAGAAAGAACTCTTATTGTTTGCCAGACAAATTTCAAGGTCATCAACATACTCGCCAGCCAATCGCCAACCTTGCTCACGCACATAGCGTGTCAGCATTTCTCGTTGGGTGCCAATGCTTGAACTTTCAGAAACATTACCGTCATCCTTGCTTAAACGGCAGTAAATCGCAGTATTATGTGTTTTCTTGGTCTGCTGTCCAATCACAAAAATCCTCCTTTTTATAAAGACAGCAGGCCGCTCATATTCACTTGTATCAAGTGTAACATGAACGGCCTGCTTATTAACGCCTAAGCTATATTTTTGACGATATTTTTCGGCGGCTCTGGTTTCTGAAGAGTGAGAGCCTGTTCAAAATTAGATTACCTCCCTGTACCTATAGGAAAATAAACGCCCTAAAACGGAACCTTTTCTGCAAAGAATCGTTCGACACAATCTGACAAGGCGGTGATGATATGGGAGTCGGGAAACTAAAATCTCAATTAAAACTCGAAGCTACGGCACGTCTTGAGGAAGCGGCGAGAACGCCCACCGATTTCCAGACTGTCATCGGTATGTGGGACAAGCTCGAAAAAAGCAAGAAATGTTCCGAGCGAAATCATGTCATTTGGTACACGCACGTTGAGTGCGATTACATAGAAGCCCAAAACGGCGACTTTTTGGATATTATCTTTGACAGTCCTGCCGATATGCACCAACTCGTTGAAGATGCGGATGTTTGTGTCTTGGTGAAAGGTTTGACTGCAAAGCAAAAAGCGATTAGCGCGTTTGGCGGCATTGCTCCAACGTATCATATTGTGTTTGCCGAGAAACCTACCATTGTTTGGGATTTCCATTCGCTACTACTGGGCATTCAGATGATGTTCAGCTTCGCGCTGACGGACAAAACGCAACCGCTTCGGATGTGTCGGCATTGCAACAAGGTGTTTGTGACCAGTCATCCCAATGCGGCATTTTGCAATTATGAGTGCGAGAATAGGTATAATGTGTATAAAAGTAGAAACAAAAAATCGGAGCAGGCATAACGCTTACTCCGATAATCTCTATTATTACAGCATTTGTTGTTTGCGGATAGTAAAATGCTTAATGCTTATTCTGTCGTTTCAGATATTTCAAAACTTTCATTTTTTAAACCTTCGTAGTAGTTCCCACTATGAGCAGTAAACCGTATCACCACAAAATCAGGGTCAAGTGCACCTTGTGGATAATATATCTCCATTCCATCTTGCCAAAATGATTTTCTTAATTCATCGTCATAGGATAGTTCCACTTGACCATTAAGCATTAACCCCTTGCAAATAGCTCCATCAATGTCATTCGGATTAAATTCATAAAAATATAAACAAGAACTTCCATTATGCTTTAATTGTTTGGCTCTATTGGACGATGTATTTGAGCAGAACCAAAAAGTTTTTAGTCCGTCGTTTTTTGTTTTAAACATTGATTTTATTTGTGGATTTCCAAGCTCATCATTATTAGCCAGCATACCAATTGCACAACGCTCAACCAAAGCAATTGCTTTCTCCTTTGTTTGCATAAAATATCCCCTTTCGCATATTATATAAATACTCTCGCAAACCCAGTAAGTTTATGACCAACTCACCGAATAAATCTAATGTACAGTGAGTATATCAGAAATCTACATGCTTTTCAAGGGATTTTCCAAGACATTTTATGTGTGTATGACATAAGGTAAAGAGTGATAGTAGTTAACGAAAAGCAGTATGCCCACAGGGCGGCGGCGCAGTTTCTCCCGTCAGTCGGCTGGTAGGCATAACACACTAGACTTTCTGCGAAAGTCGTGCGCCAAATGGGGCTTCGACCCCTTTTGGAAAACCCCGAGATGCCCTGCATGAAGCTCGCTTCATGCAGGGTGTTTTGTCGTCAGTGGTCAAACTTGCCGTGTTGCTTACGCATCACAGCAAACTGACACTTCCGCCAAAACCACAAACCAAGCTACACATCTGCTGACAGTCAGAGCGGATGTGTAGCTTGGTTTGTGAGGTAAACATAGAGTTGCGAACGTGATATAATAAGTGAATTGAGCAGCCTGCAAAATGTACTTTGAGTATGATCGTCCTCGCTCGGCCACCGTTACGGGAGTCTAACAGAAAAAATTCTAAATAATTAACGCAATTTCAATATTTATTGATCATATAGGGCTAATTAATTAACTACTAGAGAAAATAAAGAGTACCATCTGTAAAGGTTCTTGCCACGCTAGTGGTGCACAACAGACCTTTACAAATGGTAAAGTCTGATTTTATTAATTTCTACTTTTTGATGCACTACTTATATTTACAATTCCGATTACTGCTGCAAAAAAGACTCCGGCACTTGGCCAGATGATCCAGGTTGTTTCCCAGCTTTCTGTGAAAAAGCTAATGCCTAGATATATGGCGGTTATTGTACACCAGTAAATAACGGCATATGGTCCATTTTTCTTTTTTTCTGCTTTCCTTTCAGGAGTGAAATCACCTTCCTGCAATAGTTTCTGATAGCTTTCATAAATGATACCTGACCATATGAGCAAAAATACACCACTTGCTTCTACAAAGAATAAAAGGTCTATGGAGATAATCAAAACCAGATTCTCTGCCCCAAAGGCTGCTGCAATTACTAACGGAACAACACCTAAAATACATAATGCAACACCTGCTCCTAGAAAGTTTCTATATGTCCCTTGAAAGTCTTCCTTTTTCTTTTCTACAATGCCTTGAACGCCGTATTCTAACGCTATATTGACCTTTTCCAAATACTCATACTTCTCACGCTTCATTCCATTCATAATCAACGGTATTACTGCTCCGATCACTATAAAGAATAACGCTCCAAGCCCGACGCCGCCTGCCATGTTCTCAGTAATAGAACTATCTTTAAGTTCAGACAATCCTCCCAATAAAATTAACAGGCTGGGTGAAATTATTAAAAAGAATACGGATAGGGCAATTCTTTTTGACATTTTTTGCTCTAATGCCATAAATTGATTGGCTTCCTCCAAAGAAACTTTTCGAAGCGCTTCTTCTACATAGGAATCCTCTTGGACTGGCATAAAATCTTCTTCCAGTTCATCTTTTAAAAGGAAATCAGTGCTAACGCCAAACATCTGACTCATCTTAATAATTCTGTCTAAGTCTGGAACGGATGTCATACTTTCCCATTTGGATACCGATTGTCGAGATACCCCTAACTTCATTGCCAGCTCTTCCTGGGACCAGCCGCTTTTCTTACGGAGCATCATTACTTTTTCTGCTAATATCATCTCTTCTTCCTCCATTTAGATTGATTTGTGCTGATTCGAATATAGCAGAATTCCTGGTTGACAACTACCAATTGCCCTTTGAAATTTGTCAACTGACGGTTGCTATTTAGCTAAATTCAAGGTTTGCAGCTTTTTCAGTGATATTCTCCTGAAAACAGTCCGGCAATAACTTTGGAGATTTAGAGAACGCTATACTAACTTATTTGGATGGAATTAGACCGGCAATTCTTCCGACAAATTCATTGAAATTTTGAGTTTGTAAAATTACCTTTCCTGGTCCGGTCAGTTTGGTTAAGAACAATCCTTCTCCGCCCAGAAAAATATTTTTAAGCCCTTTTACCGTTTCAATTTCATAGGAGACGCTTTTGTCAAAAGCCACCACGTTCCCCGTGTCCACTTTGATAACTTCTCCAGGAGCCAGTTCCTTTTCCACCTTATTTCCATCGATTTCCAAGAACACGATACCTCGGCCAGAAATTTCCTGAAGTATAAATCCTTCTCCACCAAAGAGTCCTGCGGAAAGCTTCTTCGTAAAGGAAACCTTTCGTTCCACGCCTTCTTCCCCACAGAGAAATGCCCCTTTCTGACAGATCATGCCGCCGGTTGTTCCTATATCAACCGGCAGAATTTCGCCAGCTACCGTTGATGCAAAGGCAATTAGTGCATCTGGCCTTTCAGCCGTATAAGTTGCCATAAAAAATGATTCACCTGAAAACATTCTTCCAATGCTTTTTCCAAGTCCGCCTCGCATATTGGTATCCATGGAAATGCCTTCGCTCATCCATGCCATTCCTCCTGATTGAGTATACACAGACTCCCCAGCTCGGTCAAAAACCACTTCAACGGCTGGCATCGTGTCTCCTAATACTTTATAACGCATTTGCTTCCCTCCAATTATCTTCTTTTCTAGTTTATATTGTTCCAGTTACTAAATATATACCAAATAAACTATCATCTATTTCATTATTATTTTAATAAACCTACCGTCCCCTGGCAAGAATTAATATATAACTTTTTTCTTACAGCCTGCTAACTCCCATCTGCCCGCTTCGGCAGGCATACAAATCAGGATGTTGAAAGGACAGTTTTACCGTTCTTTCAACCTATTCTCCTGTCATGTCAACTCAGCATAGGAATGCCTAAAATTTGTACAAAAGACGTTATAACTTTAGGCGCCTGACGATCAGACTGGAATCCAGCGGATTAATCTTGCCTGCTGACTGCTGGGATGGAATACACAGTAGCAATTGCCACTCACCAATACCGTTTGGATTCTTCCGGTTCACTTGATTTAATACATAATAATTCAAGGTTTAAAAGCTCACGTTCATCACTCATGGGCCTTTAAACCTTGAATCAGCTCAATATATTACAAAAAACTGTCCATAACTTCCTTCACGGTTTCCATTTTCGTAGCACGATATGCATTACTGCCACAAAAAACCATCCCTTTATCAATATCCCCTTTTACCGCATTCACCAACGCATTAGTAATACAATAAGGGATTTCTGCCGGATTGCATTTTTCGATACATAGATGGCACTTTTGGGGACGATTTGCTTCTCCAATATTGGGATTTTTTAGTCCTCTTCCAGGCATACCTACTGGGCTCTTCAGTATTTGGATATCATCCTGTGTGGCATCCAGATAGGCTTGCTTATAAGCAGGGGATGCATCACATTCTTCGGTGGTCACAAAGCGGGTTCCAATCTGTACGCCATCTGCTCCCATTTCAAGATAGTAATCCATATCTTTTTTTTCATAAATACCGCCTGCCACTACCACAGGAATTTTTTGCCCAAGGGTTTCGCCCAGATTCTTTACATATTGAATAATCTTTTTAATTTCCTTATCAAAATCCAGTGTAGCAATATTTTTTAGCTCCTCCAGGGAAAAGCCAAGGTGACCTCCTGCTTCGGGTCCCTCTACTACCACCATGTCAGGAGCCTTTTCATATTTGCGCTCCCAACGCTTGCAGATAACCGAAAGAGCCTTTTCTGAGGATACAATCGGGGCAATCTTAGTCCTGCTTCCAGTCACAAATCCGGGTAAATCCATGGGAAGACCGGCACCGGAGATAATCAAGTCGACACCGGCTTCAACTGCTGCTTTTACATATTTTTCATAGTAGCGGGTCGCCACCATTATATTGACGCCAATAATACCGCCTGCGGCTTTCTCTCTGGCTCTATCAATATGTTTTTTGATGGCCTTTAAGTTAGCTTCGATTGGATTGGTTTCCCAGTCCGGTTCCTGATATCCTATTTGGGCGGTGGAAATAACCCCTACTCCGCCTTGGCTTGCCACTGCACCAGCCAAAGAGGAAAGACTGATTCCTACTCCCATTCCTCCCTGCACGATTGGCACCTTTGCAATTAAATCTCCTATTTTCAGTCCATTTCTCTTCATTTTGATTCCTCTCACAGCTTTCCTGTGCTTCTTCCATATTATTGAAAAGGGATTCACAGCCTCCTGAATCTTTCACATTATTAAAAGGAATTCGCAGCCTCCTGAACCTTTCACATTATTAAAAGGAATTCACAGCCGTCTAAATCTTTCACATTATTAAAAGGAATTCAAAGCCTCCTGAATCTTTTACATTATTAAAAGGAATTCACAGCCGTCTAAATCTTTCACATAATCAAAGGGAATTCACAGGCTTCTGAATCTTTCATATCTTTGATTTACCAGCTCTTCATTGGTAAGGGCTTGATATTTATTTAAAAATCCAGTTAGCTTTTGTTGTATATATTGGCAGATTCCAGGCATATTTTCCAGGGTTGCTTTTTCCCCTTCGGGTATAATGGTTTCAATGATACCAAGGATTTTTAAATCTTCCGCTGTGATTTTCATCACGTCAGTGGCCTCCTTGGCCCGCTTGCTGTCCTTCCACAAGATAGAAGCAAAGCCTTCGGGAGAAAGAACCGAATAGGTGGCATTTTCCATCATCCAAACCTCGTTTCCAACAGCCATGGCAAGAGCTCCGCCGCTGCCTCCTTCACCTATAACGATAGACAGGATCGGTACGGTTATTCCGGCCATTTCCATCAGGTTTCTGGCAATCGCCTCGCCCTGTCCCCGTTCTTCTGCTTCAATGCCGCAAAAAGCCCCTGGGGTGTCAACAAAACAGATGATGGGACGACCAAATTTTTCTGCCTGCTTCATCAGACGAAGCGCTTTCCGATATCCTTCCGGATAAGGCATGCCAAAATTCCGTTTGATGTTATCCTTGGTGTTACGGCCCTTCTGCTGCCCGATTACGGTTACCGGCAAACCGCTAAAGGTTGCCACGCCGCCTACTATGGCTGCATCGTCTCGGAAATTTCGGTCTCCATGAAGCTCATAGAAATCAGTAAAAATTTCTTCTATATAGTCTAAAGCTGTGGGTCTCTCGGCACTTCGGGCAATTTGCACGCGGTCCCAGGATGTCAGGATATTTTTTATTTCCGTTCCCAGGTTTTCCATCTTAACTTGATTTTCTTTTCCATTTACTGTGTTCGCAATTCTATTTTCTTTGAAGGCATTTTTATTCACCTTGGATGCTCCTTCATTTGCCTTGTTTACACTTTCATTCTCTCTATGTTGTACATTCGTTCTCTCACTTACGCCGTAAGTTTCACCATCTTCTTCACTGACCATTTTTAACGATAATTTTTTCATTTCATTTTTCTGATTTACCCGAATCAACATAGCTAGAGTCTCCGCCATGTTTCCTCTTTCCACTATGGCATCCGCAAACCCATGTTCCAGAATAAACTCTGCCCGTTGAAAACCGATTGGCAGCTTCTGGCCAATGGTCTGTTCAATAACTCTAGGACCCGCAAAGCCAACTAAGGCTCCCGGCTCTGCCAGGATAATGTCACCTAGCATGGCAAAGCTGGCTGTAACACCGCCTGTGGTTGGGTCTGTCAATACGGTAATATATAAAAGCCCTTCTTCGCTATGACGTTTAATGGCTGCAGAAGTCTTTGCCATTTGCATAAGAGATATGATTCCCTCCTGCATTCTGGCTCCACCGGAGCAGGTAAAGAGTATCAAGGGCAATCTTTCCTTAGTCGCCCCCTCGATGGCACGAGTGATTTTTTCACCGACAATGTGTCCCATACTCCCCATGAGGAAACGGGTATCGCAAACACCGATTACTACTTTTTCTCCCAATATACTGCCTTTTCCAGTTACCACTGCTTCATCCAAATCCGTCCGTTTCTTAAGCATTCCCAGCTTCTCCGTATATTCGGGGAAATTTAAGGGGTTGACTGATTCCATCCGGGTATCCCATTCTTCAAAGGTTCCATTATCTAAAAGCATGCTGATGCGAGTTCTGGCATCAATTCGAAAATATCCATTGCACTTGGGACAGACATAACTGTTATCAATTAGATCTTCTGTATAAATCATCTCTCCGCATAAGGTACATTTGGTCCACATTCCTTCTGGAACACTGGGCTCTTCCCCCATGCTTTCCCGCACCTTTTGCTCTGTGGAGGGTATGGGAATTTCCTTTCTTTCCTCGCCAAGGGTCACCGAAATATAGGTGGGCTTTTTAAACATATCCCGCAATAACATCGTTTCTTTCCTTTCCTGTCAGGTTTTGGACCTGGCTCTTCATAACTCTAGTGAATCGTTTATTATTTTAGCCTTATCAAACTTGCTTATGCTCTGATGTTTCAAAATGTTCCTGAATAAAATGAGTATTTACTGCTTCCCCTTCAACAAATACCGGATGCTCTAAGATTTCATATTGAAAATCCAGGTTAGTGGTAATTCCGCCAATCACCGTTTCTCCTAAGACGCTCCGCATCTTTTTAATCGCAGATTCCCGGTCTCTGTCATGGACAATAACCTTTAGCATCATGGAATCATAAAATGCTGGTACGGTATAGTCGAAATAAACTGCGGTGTCCACACGTACTCCATTTCCTCCCGGAATATGAAGGGCTGTGATTTTTCCTGGGCAGGGCATAAAGTTTTTAGAAGGGTCCTCCGCATTAATCCGACACTCCATTGCATGCCCACGAATGGTAATGTCCTCCTGCTGATAGGAAAGAATCCGTCCCTCCGCAATAAAAATCTGTTCTTTAATAATATCTACACCCGTTACCATTTCTGTAACCGGATGCTCTACCTGCACGCGGGTATTCATTTCCATGAAATAAAACGTTCCGCTTTTATCTAATAAGAACTCTATGGTTCCTGCATTTTCATAACCAACGGCCTTGGCTGCCCGAACGGCCACATTTCCCATTTCCACCCGCTGCTCCTGGGAAATTGCACGGCAGGGAGATTCTTCGATGAGCTTTTGATGCCGTCTCTGGATAGAACAATCACGTTCCCCCAGATGAATGACATTTCCATGTTTGTCAGCCAGTATTTGAACCTCTACGTGTCTTGGGCTTATAATATATTTTTCGATATACATAGTATTATCACCAAAGGCATTGATGGATTCTCTCTGAGCGTTTTCAAACTGACGTTTAAAATCCTGACTGCCTTCCACAATTCTCATACCTTTTCCGCCACCGCCAGAAGATGCTTTCACAATAACCGGATATCCCATTTCATCGGCAATGGTTTTTCCAGTCTCCCAGTCAAAAACCGGTTCTTTCGTTCCGGGTACCACGGGAACGCCTGCTTCCATCATGGTTTTTCTAGCCTCTGATTTATTTCCCATTTTATGAATTACCTGAGAGGAAGGGCCAATAAAGGTTATATTGCACTTCTCGCACATCTCTACAAACTTACTGTTTTCCGAAAGGAATCCGAAGCCAGGATGAATGGCATCTGCCTTGGAAGCAATCGTCGCACTGATGATTCGTTCCATATTCAAGTAGCTCTCACCCACCTGAGCCGGACCAATGCAAATACTCTCATCGGCCAGCTGAGTATGGAGTGCTTCTTTATCAGCCGCAGAATACACCGCAACCGTCTTTATGCCTAATTCTCTACAGGCACGTATAATACGAACCGCTATTTCCCCACGATTCGCAATTAGAATCTTTTTAAACATTTTAAAGCTCCCATCTGCATGCTTTAGCATGCCTCTAAATCAGGGAGGTGCATTTATGCACTTTGCTCCCATCTGCATGCTTTAGCATGCCTTTAAATCAGGGAGGTGCATTAATGCACTTTGCTCCCATCTGCATGCTTTAGCATGCCTTTAAATCAAGGAGGTGCGTCCACGCACTTTGCTCCTATCCAATCATAAAGGTGAGCTCAGCGGATACGGCTACCTTTCCATTAACCCAGGCGGTCGCCTTTCCAATACCTACCGGGCCCTTCTGCTTAATAATTTCACATTCCAATTTAAGCACATCACCCGGAACCACCTTCTGGCGAAATCTGGCATTACTGATTCCTCCAAAATAGGCTGTTTTTCCTTTTAATGCTTCCTGGCTTAAAATCGCCACAGCTCCCGCCTGCGCCAGCGCCTCAACCTGAAGGACTCCTGGCATAACCGGCTCCTCAGGAAAATGTCCGGCAAAAAAAGGTTCATTATAAGTAACGCATTTATATGCCACAGCCCTTACGCCTGGCTCAAGCTCCTCCACCCGGTCTATTAACAAAAAGGGCTGACGATGAGGAATTATTTCCATAATTTCTTTGATTCCCAATATCTGACTCATTTTTAAGCTCCCGTCTGTGCACTTAGTGCACACTATAAATCAAGGGGAGTGAATGCTTCACTCTTGTTCCCATCTGTGCGCCTGGCGTACGTACATATACCCTATGCTATATGGAATAATGGCTGACCGTACTCGACCAGACCTTCATTTTTTATTAAAATTTTTTCAACTACACCATCATACTCACTTTCAATTTCATTCATGAGCTTCATGGCTTCAATAATTCCCAGTACCTGGCCCTTTTTCACGGTATCTCCTACCTTTACAAATGCTTCTGCCTCTGGAGATGGTGCGCTGTAAAAGGTCCCTACCAGTGGAGAGTTTACTATATTTCCGGTATAGGTCGAAGCTTCACTTATGTCTCCAATGGTTTCTACCCGGGCAGACTGCTGTACCGCTACCTTGGTTACCACCCGGCCTGCTTCTACGGGTGCTGCTTCTGTTTCTAAATTTATTTCAATATTACCTTCCTTCCAATTGAATTTGGTGAGGGAAGATTTTGATACTGCGTCAATCAGTTTTACCATTTGATCCAATTCCATATAACTCCTTTCCTTGCATTCGGCTGCAAGACCATTATTTCATTTATATTTCTTTACCAGCAGACTGGCATTGTGTCCGCCAAACCCTAATGAGTTACTAATGCAGGCATTCACTTCCATGGAAATTCCAGCATCCTTTACATAATCCAAATCCATTTCTTCTTCTGACTCTTTTAATCCGACATTTTGGTGGATGTAACCCTCTTCAATGGATTTTACACAGGCAATAAATTCTACTGCTCCTGCTGCCCCTAATAAGTGTCCAACCATGGACTTGGTGGAACTGATTTTTACGTTCTTTGCTGCTGCCCCAAAGGCAAGCTTTATCGCTCTTGTTTCGAACAAATCATTGTGATGTGTACTCGTTCCATGAGCATTGATGTAGTCGATTTCTTCCGGCTTCATTCCGGCTTCCTTCATAGCAAATTCCATTGCCTTGGCCGCCCCCGAACCATCTTCTTCCGGTGAAGTAATATGATAGGCATCACTGGTGCAGCCATACCCTGTGATTTCCGCCAGAATTTTGGCTCCCCTAGTCTGAGCATGCTCCAGAGACTCCAGTATCACTACACCTGCTCCTTCTCCCATAACAAATCCGCTTCTGTCTTTGTCAAATGGAATAGAAGCACGGGCTGAATCCTCAGAGGTTGTAAGTGCGGTTAATGCCGCAAATCCGCCTAGTCCAATGGGTGAAATGGATGCTTCACAGCCTCCGGCAACCATAACATCCGCTTCACCGGACTGGATGGAACGATATGCCTCACCAATGGAGTTGGTTCCGGTTGCGCAGGCAGTTACCACATTTATACTTTTTCCTTTTAAGCCAAAATGAATGGCAACATTTCCAGTTGCCATATTACAAATCATCATCGGCACCAACAGAGGATTGATTCTCCCCGGTCCCTTTTCCAGAAGCTTTTCATGCTCTCGCTCCATGGCCTGGAGGCTTCCGATACCAGAACCTACCGATGTTCCCACACGGTAAGGATCTTCCTTTTCCATGTCAATTCCAGCCTTCTCCATCGCTTCTTTGGTAGCTGCAACTGCATACTGGCTAAATAATTCCATTCGTTTGGCTTCTTTAAAGTCCATATAATTCTTGCTGTCGAAGTCCTTTACTTCAGCTGCCAGCTTTGCCTTGTAGCCAGAGGTATCAAACCTGGTAATCTGACCAATTCCTACCTTTCCTTCTTTAATACCTGCCCAGTACTCTTCTACATTTAATCCAATGGGTGTAATGGCTCCCATTCCGGTAACTACAACTCGTTTCATTGATATAACTCCTTCCGCTGCTATTTTCTCATGAATTGCTATTCATGACATATGTTCTTAATACATACCACCATCTACACCAATTACCTGACCAGTAATATAACCAGCTTTTTCTGATGCCAGGAAGCAGACCAATTCTGCAACTTCTTCCACCGTTCCCATACGCTGCATAGGAACCGTCTCTACCACCTTTTCTTTCACCTGGTCTGGGAGAGACGCGGTCATGTCGGTATCCACATATCCGGGTGCAACGGCATTTACTGTAATTCCTCTTGACCCGAGCTCCTTTGCCAGGGATTTGGTAAGTCCGATGACCCCTGCCTTGGAGGCGGCATAGTTAGCCTGACCGGCATTTCCTGCCACGCCTACCACAGAAGACATATTTATAATTTTGCCATAACGCTGTTTCAGCATCTGCCTTGCTACATGCTTACAACAATTAAAGCTTCCTTTCAAATTGGTATCCATTACTATGTCAAAATCCTCTTCTGACATTTTCATAACCAGACCATCACGGGTAACACCTGCATTATTTATCAAAATATCCAGACTTCCATAGGTCTTCACCACATAATCTATCATTTCTTTTACTGCGTTAAAGTCGGCCACATTGCAAGGATAAGCTTCTGCTTTTCCACCGCTTTTTTGAATTTCTTCTACCACTTCATTAGCTTTTTTTTCATTTCCATTATAATTTACAATTACGGTAGTGCCTTCTTTTCCAAGCAAAAGAGCAATTGCTCTTCCGATTCCCCGGCTGGCACCTGTTACCAATGCGATTCTTTCCGCCATCCTTATACCACCCTTTCCTGCAAAAGATTGCCTACTGTCTCTAAGTCTTCTACGTTTTCTATATTAAAAACCGTTACGGAACGATCTATTTTCTTCATAAAGCCTGACAGGGTCTTTCCTGGACCGATTTCCACAAAGGTATCGTAGCCGTCCTGGATCAGCTTTTCCATGGACTGCTGCCATAGTACAGAAGAGGACACCTGCTCTACCAAAAGTTTCTTCACTGCCTGCTTTTCCGTTACAACTTCTCCGGTCACATTGGTGATATATGGTGTTTTGATTTCCTGAATTACTACTTCCTTCAATACTTCTGACAACTTTTCTCCAGCTCCTGTCAGCATTTTCGAGTGAAATGGGCCACTCACATTAAGAGGAACGACTCGTTTTGCTCCGGCTGCCTTTAAGGCTTCTCCCGCTGCTTCCACAGCCTTTTCTTCTCCGGAGATTACCACCTGTCCTGGGCAATTGTAGTTGGCAACCTGAACAATACCCGTTGTTTCCTTGCAAGTCTCTTCACAAATCCGCTGAATTGCCTCACCTTCCAAGCCCAGGACGGCTGCCATAGCTCCGCCCTCGGGAACAGCTTCTTCCATAAAAATCCCTCTGGCTTTTACTACCTTACAGGCATCCTCAAAGTCAAGTGCTCCTGAGCCCACCAAGGCACCGTATTCTCCCAGGCTAAGTCCGGCATACATATCTGCTTTGATTCCTGTTTCTTCGAAAGCGGCTAACATGGCCACGGACGTAACCAGCATTCCAATCTGGGTATACTTTGTTATATTGATGTCCCCATTCTCCTCAAAGCAAAGTGCCTTCAAATCCATTCCGGTAATGTCCTCGGCCTTGTCATATATCTTTTTACTGGCGGGAATCTGCTCATAAAAATCCTTACCCATTCCCACATACTGAGCTCCCTGTCCCGGAAACATAAATACGGTCTTTCCCATGGTCTTGTTTGTCCTTTCTTTTTTGTTATCTTACAGATAACTTCTTTCTTTTCTTTATTTCTCTTTTTTCTTTTTCAGTCTGTTTAAATTTTTTTAAATCTTTTATAATTCTTACAATCCTTACAGTCCTTATAATCCTATAATTCTTACAATCCTTATAATCCCCATAATTCTTATATTTTTTAAATTTTAATAATTCTCTTAATTCTTTTTATACCTTTTTAATTTCTTTTTTTACAGATCTTTTCTTCTATCATTTTTACTTCTGATACACGCTTCCAGGCAATAAGGCTTCATATTCCCCTATCATTTCCTCAATGATCTCTTTGCAGGTCTGTTCTTTCTTAATCATTCCCGCAATCTGTCCTGCCATAACGGTACCTCGTTTCACATCACCATCAATTACAGCATTCCGCAAAGCACCCAAAGTAAGATATTCCAACTCTTCAAAGGATTTTCCTTCCTTCTCCAGTTCTGCATATTCCTTGGTCATCTGATTCCGCAGACAACGAATCGGGTGACCGTGTGAATTTCCAGTTACTACAGAATCAATGTCCTTAGCGGCGATTACTCGCTCTTTGTAATTTGGGTGACAGATGCACTCTTTCGCCACTACAAATCTGGTTCCAATCTGCACACCCTGAGCACCCAACATAAATGCTGCTGCAAGACCCCGACCGTCACCAATTCCTCCGGCTGCAATCACCGGGATATCTACTGCATCCACAATTTGAGGTACCAATGTCATAGTGGTTGCCGCTCCAATATGTCCACCCGCTTCCATCCCCTCTGCTACTACAGCATCGGCTCCAGCCCGCTCCATCATCCTGGCAAGGGCGACACTTGCAACCACTGGAATCACCTTAATTCCGGCTGCCTTCCACATTTCCATGTACTTCCCAGGGTTTCCGGCACCAGTGGTAACCACCTTGATTCCTTCCTCCACAATTACCTTGGCCACCTCTTCTGCATGAGGGCTCAAGAGCATTATGTTCACGCCAATTGGCTTTTTTGTGGTGGCTTTGGCCTTGCGGATTTCCATCCGCACTACCTCAGCAGGAGCATTTGCGCCTGCAATAAGCCCCAATCCTCCTGCCTCTGATACGGCAACGGCTAAATTCGCTTCAGCCACCCAAGCCATTCCACCCTGAATGATAGGGTATTCTATTCCAAGTAAATCCGTTACTCTTGTTTTCATTATTCTTCAACACCTTTTGCTTTTAAATAGTTCATAACTTCTTCTACGGTTAATAACTTTTCCAGATCTTCCGCTGGAATTTCCACGGAGTATTCGTCCTCTAATGCCATAACTAATTCAAACAAATCCAATGAATCTGCTCCTAAATCCTCTTTAAAACTGGTACCTGCATTTACATCCTCAATTTCTACTCCCAGTTGTTTTGCAATAATTTCTTTCATTTTTTCTAACATGACATTTCTCCTTTTATTTGTGCTTGATTTTAATTATATATAGCAAAGCTTCCCTTGCCTGCAATGAGAGCCTACGCCCTCTTGTTGCTGCTTTCATCTAACTGCATGCCACTCCAATAAAGTATCTCCTTCCAGTCACCACGCTATCAGAACTGCTCCCCAGGTGAGTCCGCCGCCAAAACCACTGAGGACCAATTTATCTCCACCTTTCAGCTTCCCTGCCCGGTTTAATTCATCCAGCAAAATTGGGATACTGGCAGCCGATGTATTTCCATAGTGTTCCAGATTGGATGGAAATTTATCCAACTCCACTCCCATTCGACTGGCTACCGATTTAATAATTCGAATATTGGCCTGGTGAAGAATAAAATAACTAATTTCCCCTGCTTCCATTCCAGCCTTTTCCAAAAGCTCATCAATGCACTGAGGAACATTCTTCACTGCGAACTTAAACACTTCCTGCCCATTCATATACATATAATCCAGCTTTTCTTCTTCCTCTGAAAAGCATTTATCTTTGAAGGAATAGTTGCTCTTTCTCCGATTTCCGCAAGTAAGTACTTCTGCCCTTTCCCCTGAAGACTTTAATACCTGCTCCAGAAATCCCGTCTCGCTTTTTCTCATTACTGCCGCACCTGCTCCGTCTCCAAACAAGATGCAGGTTCCCCGGTCTCTCCAGTCCACCAGTCTGGATAAGGTTTCTGCTCCAACAATCAAAACGGTTTCATAAATTCCTGCTTTTATGTACGCCTCAGCCGTAGATAATGCGAAGACGAAACCGGTACAGGCAGCATTAATGTCAAAGCTAACAGCATTTTTTGCACCTATCAGCTCTTGAATCTGGCAGGCTCCATTGGGAAGTGCGTTATCTCCTGACATTGTGGCCAACAGGATAAGTTCCACTTCCTCCGGTTTAACTCCAGCGTTCTCCAGTGCCCGCTGTCCGGCCTTTGCTGCCATGGAAACCGTGGTTTCACCTTCCCCGATTCTTCTTTCCCGAATTCCAGTCCGCTCAGTAATCCATTGGTCGTTGGTATCCACGATGGTGGATAAAAAAACATTATCAACACAGTTTTCCGGGACAAAGCTTCCCGTTCCAATAATCTTCCCTGTCATAATCTGCTCCCGCCTGCATCCATTCGCAGCCTTTTCTGTTTTTTTATAATTTGAATCTATTTCTTTGATTCCATTGTTTTGAGTTTTATTAATTATTTGACTTTATTGTTTTGACTTTATTGTTTTGGTTTTATTTTTGACTTTATTGTTTTGATTTTATTGTTTTAATTTTATTTTTTTAACTTTAATGTTTTGATTTTAAAATAGTTTGAATTATATAATATTTTGATAATCAAACTATATTCAAAAAATATATTTTTGTCAAGCATTTTTATCACCAAAAAGCAATTGACAACTTTATTTGTCAATGTTATATTGTATTTGACAAGTAAAGTTGTCATTGTTTTAATATAAAATGGCAAGCAAAGAACTGTCAAAATCCAAAAGAAATCGAGGTGTGCCTATGCCACTTTACAATCGCTTAAAGGAGCACCGCACTCGACTTGGCATTAATCAGCAGGACTTTGGTCAGCTCGTGCAGGTCTCCCGACAGACCATCAGCTTGATTGAACGGGGTGATTATTCTCCATCCGTAACCCTTGCTTTAAAAATTGCCCAAGTATGCGGCGTGACCGTAGAAGATATTTTCAATTATGAGGAGGATGATTCATGAAACAGTCAATACAAGAAAACATTCAAAAAGAAGACCAGGTCGCACAAAAGAGGTTTACGATTATTATGATTATTGCTATCCTGTTCGGAGCAGTACTGGGATTTCTTATCGTCTTTTTGGGGAGAAGCTTTATAACTGGCGACAAGTCCGGTCTGGTTACCTTTACCAAGATAGTATCCCCATTTCTTCAGTTTTACATTCTCCCTTTTATCCTGGTTTTACTTACCGCCATTATCGACATTCGGACGAGAAGCGTTTTAAAGTCCTGTCGATTCGCCCTTACTCACTGGGATGTAGAGGATGAAGCTGGCGCTAAAAAGATAAATCAGTCCCTATCGAAAATGCTTACTCTATCCCAAGGCTCTTATGTAATAGCCTTTTGCATTTTTGGCTTAATTTGTTACAATATGGTCGGTGGTGATTCTTCCATATACCACCTAATTATAACCTTTATTGTTATAGCCACCTTTTTATATAGTCTGTTATCCTTTACTCATGTTCAGAAAAAAAGCGTCAATCTCCTAAAGGAAATGAATCCAGAAAAACGAGGAAGTGTTTTTGACCTCAAATTTCAGTCCAAATGGCTGGAAAGCTGTGATGAAGCAGAGCAATTAATTATTTATAAGTCTGCCTACAAAGCCTATCGTGTCATGACCCACATATGCCTGGGGCTTACAATGATTTTTACAATCCTTGGTATGGCTTTTCCCATTGGTATCCTGCCATTACTTTTGTCTTGTGGATTGTGGCTGGTAAATATAGTTGTTTATAATCTAGAAAGTATGAAGCTTGAACATTAATTCCTATAATTACACGCCGTAATTTCCCCTGATTGCAAGAGCACAAAAATGGCTCTTGTCGAGGTCCTTCTACACATCACC
>JAVBLX010000164.1:0-3026 GCA_031553075.1 Acetivibrio sp. | reverse complement strand
GTTTAATGATGCTTCAAAAGTAAGAGATGCCATATCAGGCGCAACACTGACAATCATGATTGATACCCTTATGGCAATTGCGGGAGGAATCATTTTATATACCCAAAATTCTTATATGTTTGGAGTTACCATAATCGTAGTAATTCTCTATTTTGCAATTGTTGTGAGCTTTAACAGCTGGTATAAGAGATTGAATCAAAAGCAAATGGAAGACAACGCACAGCTGACCTCTTATATGGTGGAATCATTAAATGGAATCCAGACGGTAAAGTCCTATAATGCAGAGGGAAAAGTAAAGCTTGAAACGGAAATGAAGTTTGTACAATTACTAAGAAGTGTATTTAAACTTAGTTGGGTCAGCAACCTTCAAGGTTCTTTGGTGGGATTTGTGGAGCTTACAGGTGGCATTGTAATTTTGTGGGTAGGTGCATACCATGTGATAAAAGGAAATTTGTCCATGGGTCAATTGATTACATTCAATTCTTTGCTGGCATATTTTCTGGAGCCGGTAAAAAATCTGATTAATTTACAGCCTCAGATGCAGATGGCAATTGTAGCAGCAGAACGGTTGGGAGAAATACTGGATTTGGAACCGGAAAAAACCGAGCAGGAGTATAAAAAATTGTCACCAAAGTCCATTCGCGGAGATATTGAAATAAAAGATATTACCTTCCGATATGGTACTAGAAAACCTGTTTTTGAAGGAATCAGTATGCATATCCAAGAGGGAGAGCGAATTGCGTTGGTGGGAGAAAGTGGTTCGGGAAAAACTACCTTGTCCAAGTTATTATTAAATCTCTATTCTGCGGAAAAGGGAGAAATTCTGATTGATGGTAATAACATTAAAGATATAAATATGGAAGTGCTAAGGGAGAAGATTGCGTATATTCCACAGGAACCCTTTTTGTTCAGTGGCAGCATTATGGAAAATCTGACGTTAGGGTTGGATAATGTAACCGTGGAAGAGGTAATTGATGCTGCGAAAAAGGCACAGGCACATGAGTTTATTAATGACTTGCCATTAAGATATGAAACCAGATTAGAGGAAAATGGTTCTAATTTATCTGGCGGACAGAGACAACGCTTGGCAATTGCCAGAGCGATTTTGAAAAAACCGGATATTTTGATTCTGGACGAGGCAACCAGTAATTTGGACTCAATCACAGAGAAAGCAATCGAACAGACGATTGAGGAGTACAGCAGCCATATGACAACAATTATTATTGCCCATCGGTTAAGCACTATTCGAAGATGTGACCGGATATATGTGATGGAACATGGAAGGGTGTTGGAGAAAGGAAACCATGAAGAGTTGCTGGAAGTGGGGGGACAGTATGCTAGGTTGTGGAGGCAGCAGGTATCGTAATTCCTGATGGAATAATGATAGGATAAGAATTAGAAATATATAAGAGTGGTATTATCAAGCACCGAGGTACTTGGCGCGCGAGGGGGAGCTTGTTTAATATAAATAAAACAATATTAGGAGGAAAGTTATAATGGACATGACTTTAAAAAATGAGCTTTTTGAAATGAATGATGATGAGTTAGTGGGCATCGAGGGTGGAGCTATAGGCACTGGTGTAATAATCACACTATTAGTTTTAGCACCAGTACCTGTTGCTACGGTGGTAGCGGCTGCTGGCGTATGTTATGGTGCTGGATATGCTGTTGGTAAGGCAATTGCGCATATAACAAGTTAAATTTGGGAGGATGAATTATGAATGAGAATGCAATGATGTTTCAAACATTAGGAGATGAAGAGTTAATTTGTACAGATGGTGGTGGTATTGCGTTAGGAATCGCAGTGGTGATTTGCCTTGGGGCATTGGCACTTGGTGCTTATAACGGTTATCAAGATACTAAAGACCAAAAGAAGTAATATATGGTTAAATAGATTGGAGTATTTATATGTGGAAAAACTTATATGAAAAGGTTATGAATATTCAAAATAATTTGAAGTTTTTTTACGGTTTCTGTATTTGTCTTTTTTTTAGTTACTATTTAGGGTATGCAATAGGGAAATTTATTGCCCATATAGTATGAAAAAAAAATAATAATTGGTAACCTCAGTGTCTTAAGAACGTATTATTAGTACAAGGTAATAAATATAATTATACTTGATTATCTTGTACTATTTAATATGTTTATAACTCAAACTTCACACCTGAAAAATCTGATTGAAACTTTGATATCGCAAGGTTTGTCATCGAAATATTGTATAAAGTATTATCAAAAATTGCAAATCGGCAGAAGTTGCGTCCTTAGGATCATTATTATTATAGATTACATTGTTCTGTTTAAGCATGTATATGATTAAAGCCATATATTTCTACTAGCATAGGTTTAACTATGTTCTTGGAAAATTTAAGGAAAAAAAAGAAGCTATCTATTTGTGATAAAAATGGAACGAGGCTAAAGGTGCAAGAAATCAAAGAAATTATTGATCAAGTATTGTGATAGAAATAATGCCCAAGGTATGCAAAAGCGCGAAGGAGTAATTATTAAAACAAATTCAATGATAGGCTTTGTACCATTGATGATACAGTGTAAAAAAAATAAGTAATTAAAGGAGTTTAGCTATAATGAATTTAAAATTGAATCAACAATTTGTAATAGAAAAACTAGTAGGTCAAAAAGGAAAATTTACACAAGAAAGGTTTCAACAAATTCTAGTAGAATTGATAAATAAATATAAAGAAGTTGCAGTTGATAACGGGGAAAGAATCGTAACAACGACAAAGTCAATTGAAGTCATAGGTGGTGAGCAAATCTTAGATGCAGAAGTATTACTACCTCTAAAAGAAGAAATTTTTGTTGAAGAACCATATGAATATAAAAAATGCATCAAAATAACCAATGCACTTTATGCAAGATTGGAAGACTATATGTTATTGACGACTTAAATTGACCAAATTCTGCTCTGCTTGATTGTCTGGGCTTTGCTCTGTATAATGTCATTATTATGCAGAAAGAAAAAGTCCCAGAGAACCTCTCCTGCAAGATTGCGTCCTCTGAGACATGGTAAA
>JAVBLX010000009.1:0-13982 GCA_031553075.1 Acetivibrio sp. | reverse complement strand
GCTTGGCTAGAGCGCTTGATTTGGGATCAAGAGGTCGCAGGTTCGAATCCTGTCACCCCGACTTATATGCGGGTGTAGTTCAATGGTAGAACACTAGCCTTCCAAGCTAGATACGTGGGTTCGATTCCCATCACCCGCTTTCACTCATATTTGAGTGTGTACGTGCTTGTAGCTCAGTTGGATAGAGCAACGGCCTTCTAAGCCGTGTGTCGGGGGTTCGAATCCCTTCAGGCACGTTTTTATATGTATGATAGTTTCCCAACGAAGATGAGCTATAGGTTGTGAAAAAAGTCAGCATGTAAGTTGTAAAAGGTTACTAGGGTAGACATGACCACGGATGTGGATATGGTGGGTATAGCGCAGTTGGTTAGCGCGCCAGATTGTGGCTCTGGAGGCCCAGGGTTCGAATCCCTGTATCCACCCTTACTTTTTATTGGGCTATCGCCAAGCGGTAAGGCACAGGACTTTGACTCCTGCATTCGCTGGTTCAAATCCAGCTAGCCCAGCTTATTATGGGATATTAGCTCAGTCGGTAGAGCACTTGACTTTTAATCAAGTTGTCCGGGGTTCGAATCCCCGATGTCTCATTTAAAACAAAATAACGGTTTTATTCCGGGGTGTGGCTCAGCTTGGCTAGAGCGCTTGATTTGGGATCAAGAGGTCGCAGGTTCGAATCCTGTCACCCCGATTTAAAATATTGTGCGGGTGTAGTTCAATGGTAGAACACTAGCCTTCCAAGCTAGATACGTGGGTTCGATTCCCATCACCCGCTTTTGTCTTATCAAAAATTGCTTTTATGGTGGGTATAGCGCAGTTGGTTAGCGCGCCAGATTGTGGCTCTGGAGGCCCAGGGTTCGAATCCCTGTATCCACCCTTTTATTTTATATTTATGGGATATTAGCTCAGTCGGTAGAGCACTTGACTTTTAATCAAGTTGTCCGGGGTTCGAATCCCCGATGTCTCATTTTGCGGATATGGCGGAACTGGCAGACGCGCCAGATTTAGGTTCTGGTGGGAGACCGTGCAGGTTCGATTCCTGTTATCCGCATTAAAGAATATGAAGACCTTGCAGGCTGCAGCTTGTAGGGTCTTTTTCTTTTTGTCTTAAATGGGGGAGCACCCCAGATTGGAATGCCCCCCCAGATGAAATGTCCTCAGCTGGCATTATCTTCCGTATACCTCAAATTCCCAGAAGGAATAGCCATATATGCCAGTCTTCTCTGTAGCAGTAAGTTTAACATAGCGTCCATTTGTTGCAGAAAAGCTTTGGTCAAAGTACTGAACCGGGTTGCCAGAGGTTTGGCTACAAACCGTAGTCCATGGCCCATTTGCACTGGAAGCAATTTCAATTTTGAACCGGGAAGCCGTAGTTATCACGTGCTCCCAATCAATTTTAATCCGGTCAATGGAATATACCTGGCCCAAATCAATGCTATAGACCAGTTCATAATTCGAAGCACTATGTTCTGATTCAAAACGAGTTCCAGGGTTTCCGTCGATTCCCAAATTAGCTGCGCCATTTCCGGAATGATTGGAAGTGGCTGTTTTATTTAATGCTACATTTGTTGAGGTAGTGGTACCTCCTGGTACAGGGGTAATCGTAGCAGGAATGGGGTGTGTTTCACTGGCGGACTGAATACCTGTTTGAGTACTATTTTTCAAGGTTGCGGTACCATTTTCATAGTTAATGATATATTCACGGGCATATCCCTTGCCACCGACACCAGTACTGATTCCTTGACCGGTGCCATTTACAATGCTGTTAATACCAACCAATGCCCCACCTGCGCCAGCTATTTCCACGATGCAGGCGTTTTGTACTTTAACGCCGGATTTATTTGGTACTTCAATGGCATTGTCCATAAATACACTTTGACTTTGATTTCGATCGGCTCCAGTATTGATAAAGACATCATAGATGCCAAGACCCATTGCCAGGTGGTTATTTACCGTATTGGCGACTTTGTAAGCCGACCAGCCTTTTACGGTATTGTTATGGCTCATATAGGCCGCCTGATTGGTGGGGTCATAAGGTGTTTCGCACTGGTAGAAGTAGGTCCGTCCATTTTCACCGGTCCAGAGGGTTTGATATTCCTGGAAATGCTCCACCATCAGGGCATAGAAAGTCACATTGTTTCCTTTGACAATTAGGCCATTTGGTGAGGTGTTATGAGTCCATCCGACGCCATTTCCATGATCCGCTCTCCACACCCAGAAATGATCGCCAATTACATTGTTACTGTTAATTTGCACGGCAACATCCACATGAACATCACTTGTCTGAAATCCGCCAATGCGGAAGAACAAGTCTGCAAGAAGGGTTGGATTAGCACTGTGATCTCCACTGGCAGTAGTCTCTCCCACACGAAGGAGGTATTCCGAACTGTAATGGGCATCAAATAAAAGTCCGGCTACCGTTACACCATCCACATCATCAACAAACACGGCACCCAGAACATTGCTTTGGGCAGGAATTAAGGTAGCAAGTCCGGTCCCAAGCAGGACTGCATTAGTGCGGCCCACATAGAGCGGTGCTTCTAAAACATAATTACCTGGTGTAAAGAAAATATTTTTCCCATTTTTAAGCTGGGCATTGATAGTAGCTGCAGTATCTACATCTGCTTTTGCTACATAAAAATCATTAAGCAGATTAAGTGATGTTCCGCTTCCCATGTTTCCAGAGCTCCAGGAAACACCTACGGCATTTTGTCTAAGGGAAGGAACGAAGACCTTATAAGTATCTCCATCCAGGTATAAGAATGGTTTTTCTCGTATAACGGGAGTGGTATCAACCTTTGTATGCGCACCGTCATTTACGCTCCAATCGGTGGCGGTCACTGTTCCGGTGCAGCCCTGGGCAAAATTATTCCAGTTAACACCATAGATACCAGCTGCATCCTGGATATCACTGTTTCTGGTGTACCATTGCTGTTGGCTATAGGAACCTACTTTCTGGTGGAATACAGAGTCGGCTGCATATCCGCCGCTTGCCCAGCCCCAATACCAGTCGAACTGGGTTGCGGCATTTACATCCAGACGTCTGGCAGGAGCTGCCTGTGAAACACTCCACATAAATCCATAGTACATATCACCATTCATCTGGTTAAGTTGGGCATTTTCAATGGAACGCCAGAAGGTACATGTTGCGTTGTTGTCTGGTAAACTGGCTGGTGTACGGACGCCTGCCAGCTTGGTGTCCAGAGGAGTTTTACCAAGTCCGCCAATATGGGTGTAATAGCCAACCGGCAGGGACATGGTTGACCGATAATCTCCTGGTTTGAAGTATAAAGCGTAACGCTTATCACTGAATTGAGCATTAAACATTTCATTGTCATGAATGCTGGTTACTTCATCGGTGATAGCAGTCATGCTGTCATACTTGGCATCATAAAATTTCATATTATTTCCGAATATTTTTGACTCCAGGGAAATAATATAGGTATTGAGGGTGTTGCTGCCGGATTTAGCCAATACCTTATAATAGTTTTCGTACTGATTGGCATTGGGGGTTGTGTCCGTATAGCGGGTTGCAGTGGTAGTGCCAATGGTGGTATAGGTGCCCAGGCGGCTTCCTGCTCGCTGAATCTCGTAGCTGCCGGCACCGGAGACCGCATTCCAAGTAAGCTCCATAGTGTTCCCTACTTTGTTAATGTCGGTCTGACTCACTGCTGCATTTGCCTTGATGGTTGAGGATGGTACTAAGGTAATAACCATGGCAAGTGTCAGGATGAAAGAAAGTAATTTTCTGGTCATTGAACTTCACTCCTTTACATAAAAATAAGAACAAATAAGTTACATTGAACGGACCCTGAATGCATTAGCACCTCCTTTTCGGGTTTATCCCTTTGTTCAATTTCAACTGGTTTGTTCTCTGTTTTGACTATCTACTCTAAAACAAGCATCCCACTTTTGGTGCAAATTGTCAATGGAAACTAATCGACACTTTTTGCTCTTCGGGATAGTGCACAATGACCAAGCGGTGAATGGAAACATCTTTATGAAAGTTGTTTTGGCTTTCATTAAGACTGGTTATGCGCATTCTGCAAATTGGGCTTGTTGACCAGTGTAGCCGAAGCAATGAAATTTGTGGTAGATTAAGTCAACCCTTGTCATAATAATTTCTCTCAAATTCTTATACTATCAACATCTCCCAGAAATAAAAAATTAGTCTGCAAACTATGCTTTTTTTGGTAAAATGGAAAATTGTGGTATTTATAAGGAAAAAGACAGATTTATTTTCCAATGAAATGACCAAGCATACTGTGTAGTATAGACTTATTATTATTAGGTGGTGAAAATATGAACAAGAGAGAAAGCATAAATATGCAAGTATTTACCGGAATTTACAATGAACTGGCGGAAATTATGGAAACGGATCAGGTAATGCTGATTTATAAGAATTTGCGAGGACAGCAGGTGACTTTTCCCAAAAAGTTATACACTCAGGATTATGTCATGGAGCAGGTTATGAGTGAATATGATGGAAAGAATCTAAAGAAGCTAGCGGTGAAATATGATTATACGGAACGGCATCTTCGAAAACTGATGAAAGAGATAGAGACAGAAAGTCAGTTGGACGAGGATGGAGATGATTGATGGTGCATGATAACAAGATAGCATACTGGGATTTGAAAGAAATAGGATTGGTCTTTCCTTATCCAACGAGCATGAAGGTGAAGTTGGAAAAACCTATGCGAGTTGAGTTCAAGAGCAGTCAAAATCCGCTGGAACGTCTGGTACTGGGGGCAGTGGAGAATAAAGGGGGCTTTAATGGTAAGGAGATATTGGAGCGGGTCGTCTTGTCAAATGGAATCTGGGAACGGGATATTGTTTCTCGTGGGTGGGGGCTAAACTGGGCCAGAATTAGTGTGGTTGAAGAAATTGGAAAGGTAGCCTGTGAAAATCAGATTACCTGGTATTTGGTAAATGGTAAGTGGCTAACTGCTATGTATACCTATGACAACCATAACCGGAAAGAAGAGGAAGAGTATTACAATTTATTGTGCAATACAATCATTAAAAATTACAATTTTGAATTTTTGTAAATTATTAGGAAGGGAATCGTTTCGCATATTGGAACGATTCCTTTTTTCGTAGCTGAATGGTCAGTTTTGTGTTATACTATTATATTATAATTCCTATGAGTTTTCGGTTATAATTTGAGGCTTTTTGCTACACCAATGAAAAGTTACACCAATGAAAAGTTACATCAATGAAAAGTTACATCAATGAAAGTTGCATCAATGAAAAGTTACATCATGAAAAGTCACATCAGTAAAAAGTTACAGAGAAGAGAAGGAGAAATCATATGGCAAAAGAAAAAGTAAATTATACCAACATTGATGAGTACATTGCATCATTTCCACAAGAAGTTCAGGAAAGAATGGAAAGGCTCAGGCAAGCGATACAAAAAATGGCTCCGGATGCGACTGAAAAAATCAGCTGGGATATGCCTACCTTTTATTTGAAAGGTAATCTGGTACATTTTGCCGCCTTCAAAAACCATATTGGATTTTACCCTGGAGATAGTGGAGTTAGTAATTTTCTTGAGGATGTTGCTCAATTTAAGCATTCTAAAGGAGCCATCCAATTTCCCATGAAAGAACCACTCCCTTTGGAATTGGTGGAAAAGATTGTAGCATTTCGGGTAAAAGAAAATTTGGAAAAGAAGGCTTAAGATGTAGAAAATAAAGAAAAGAGAGGGAAAACTATGCTGGAAATAAAACAGTTTTCAAAGACCTACAAAGGAAGTAAAAAAGCGGTAGCAGATTTATCATTAATGGTAGAGGCAGGAGATGTCTATGGTTTCATCGGACATAATGGAGCTGGGAAAAGTACCACGATAAAGTCTATTGTAGGGGTTCTTGACTTTGAAGAGGGGGACATCTTAATCAATGGTATCAGTGTTAAAACAAATCCCGTAGAATGTAAAGAACAGATTGCTTATATTCCGGATAACCCGGACCTTTATGAACATATGACGGGAATACAGTATCTTAATTTTATTGGAGATATCTTTGAAATACCAATCCAGCTTAGGGAGGAGCGGATTAGAAAATATGCAGATGATCTGGAAATCACCAGTGCGCTGGGAGACTCCATTTCTTCCTATTCACACGGTATGAAGCAGAAGGTGGCAATTATATCTGCTTTGCTTCATGCTCCCAAGCTTATGGTTCTTGATGAGCCTTTTGTGGGATTGGACCCGAAGGCGACTTTGACACTAAAAAATATTATGAAAAAAATGTGTGAGGAAGGAAGTGCTATTTTCTTTTCAACCCATGTTTTAGACGTGGCGGAAAAAATTTGTAATAAAATTGCCATTATCAAAGATGGAAAACTTATGATTTCGGGAGAAACGGAGACCTTGATAAAGGACGAGTCATTGGAAAGTCTGTTTATGGAGGTAACGGCACGTGAAGAATAGTAGTTTGCATAAAATATTTCTATTATTAAAGGTACAATTGTCGGCCCAGTTTGGTGGAAAAAGAAGAGACAAAAAACAGCAGATTATGCTGTTTATGTATACTCTTTTGGGGGTAATCCTGTGTGGCTACAGCTTTGGGCTGGGCTATGGTCTGTGTATGTTGAAAATCCCAGAGGTAATTCCCAGTTATTCACTAGCGGTTACGGGATTAATTACTTTGTTTTTTACAGCGGTCAAGACCAATGGGGTGATTTTTGGTAACCGGGATTATGATATTCTTATGTCCCTTCCGGTCAGGACCAGCGTTGTGATTGCCAGCCGGTTTATGACCATGTATGTGATGAATGTATTGTTTACGGCACTGGTTATGGTTCCCATGGGAGCTGCTTATGTTATCTGGGCAGCACCGGGGTTTTTGTTTTATCCTGTCTGGATATGTGGTATTCTGATTCTTCCATTGATTCCTACCACCCTGGCAACCGTGATTGGAGTAGTGGTGATATTTTTTGCATCGCGGTTTAAGTACGCCAATGCAGTGAGTACTCTTTTGTCGATTCTTTTGTTAGTTGGTGTTTTGATCTTTTCTTTTGCTCCGATGGGACTGCAGGAGAGCCAGTTTGCTGTTGACAGTTTAAAGTCCATGGGAGAATTTTTGCTGGGGACGATTCATAAGCTATACCCTGTGTCTGTTTTGTTTTATAAGGCGGTGGTGCAGTATGATATGTTAGCCTTTTTAATGCTATTAGTTATTTCACTGGGCTGGTATTTTATTTTTATTAAGCTTGTGTCCCTGCGGTATAAAACAATGAATACAGGGCTGATGACCTATCATGTCAAAGCGGATTACAAAATGACAGCTCTGAAATCCAGTGCGCCAATCGTTGCAATTTGTAAAAAAGAATGGAAGCGTTTTTTCACCAGCACTGTAGCTGTCACGAACCTGGGTGTGGGCATGATTATGGCGTTGTTATTATCTGGGGCGACAATGGTAATTGGGGTGGATAAAATCATGGCGTCATTGGAAATTTCAGGTATGGAACAGGTTGCTTTAATTGGCGTACCATTCTTGGTCGTCAGTTGCCTCGGTATGTCTTGTACGACCAGTGTTTCTCTCTCTTTAGAGGGGAAGAGTCTGTGGATTGTGAAGTCTCTTCCGGTAGATACTATGACGGTTTACCAAGGGAAGATTCTGGCAAATCTGGGCTTGCTGCTTCCTGTATCGATTCTGTCCTCCTGTTTTATGGTAATCGGTTTGAAACAAGGATGGCTGATCAACGTATTTTTATTTTTAATGCCGCTAGCTTACTGTTTTTTCAGTTCCATTTTGGGGATGATGGCTAATGTTAAATTGCCCAATTATGAATGGACATCGGAAACAGCTGTAATAAAGCAAAGTGCTTCATCTATGATTGGTATGCTGGGAAATATGGTAAATGGATTTATTCCGATTGTACTTGTAGTCATTTTTTTGAAGAATGTAAATCCGCTAATCATTTTTACATTTTTCACCGTATTAGAAAGTTTATTGGCATTTCTTGTATATCGTGCTTTGAAAAAAACAAGCTTTTGATTTGACTTTGGCTGCGGGAAGAACAGCGGATGAAGCTCAGCTTATCTATGTAAAGCATATGGCTGGTAGGACGCTGAACGGTGCAGGTCTGTCGTGACTGTGAAAATAAAAAAAGAATAAATAAAAAGCGAAGAAACGAAAAAGAGAAGAAACGAAAAACGAAGAAATAAAAAACGAAGAAATGAAAAACGAAGAAATGAAAAACGAAGAAATAAAAACGAAGAAATAGAAAAAACGAAGAAATAAAAACGAAGAAATAAAAACGAAGAAATAAAAACGAAGAAATAAAAAATGAAGAAATGAAGAATGATTAAGAAAGAGGGGAATTTGGATGGGATTAAATGCAACACCAAGTGCAGACCGGATTCACATTGGGATTTTTGGAAAGCGGAATGCTGGAAAATCAAGCATAATTAACCGGATTACCGGGCAGAATCTGGCTATCGTATCGGATATGAAAGGAACGACTACCGATCCCGTATCAAAAGCAATGGAGCTTTTGCCGCTGGGACCGGTTGTAATCATTGATACACCAGGGATTGATGACAAAGGAGAATTGGGAGTGCTTCGGGTAAAAAAGAGCTATCAGGTGCTCAATAAAACAGATATTGCTATTTTGGTGGTAGATGGGACAATTGGGATGACCACAGAAGATGTGGAAATGCTGGAGCGGATTAAAGATAAGAAGTTGCCCTGTGTGATTGTCATGAACAAATTGGATGAGCTTTCAGCGGAAAAGCGAAAGGAAATCATGACTTTAGATTTGGTAAATAATACCATCTGGGTCAGTACTTTTACCGATGAAAATATTTATGAACTAAAAGAATTGATCGGGAAAAAAGTCCTTAAGGAAGAAGCTGAATATCCGATTGTAAGAGACTTGCTGGAGCCCTCAGACTTTGTGGTACTGGTGGTTCCCATTGATTCAGCCGCTCCTAAGGGGAGGATTATCCTGCCCCAGCAACAGACTATCCGGGATATTCTGGAGGCGGATGCTGTTTCCATCGTGGTAAGGGAATATGAACTGAAAAAGACCCTCAATGACCTGGGAAAGAAACCAAAGCTGGTGATTACAGATAGTCAAGCTTTTGCAGAAGTAGCAAAGGATACGCCAGAGGATATACCTCTCACTTCCTTTTCAATCCTTATGGCAAGACATAAGGGGGATTTACTTGAAGCTGTAAAAGGAGCGGCGGCTATAGAAACGTTGGAGGATGGCGATCTTGTTCTGATTGGTGAAGGGTGCACCCATCACAAACAATGTGATGATATTGGCACAGTCAAGCTCCCGCGATGGATTCAGGAATACACTGGCAAAAAGATTGATTTCCAATTCACAAACGGGACAGAGTTTCCAGAGGATTTGAGCCGGTATAAAATGGTAATTCATTGTGGAGGCTGTACCTTAAATGAACGGGAGATGAAATATCGGATAAAATGCAGTTTGGACCAGAAGATACCTATTACTAACTATGGTATATTGATTGCCTATATAAAGGGAATTCTGAAAAGAAGTGTGGAACCATTTCCACAAATAACCAGAGAATTAGAGAAATCTACACAAAAAATGACAAAAAATTAACTACCCTTGAAGTGGTTGATTTTATACGTTACAATGATTAGTGGTACATTGTTTGGATAAAAACGTGAAGGAGGAACTAAAAAATGTCCCTAGGAACATTTAAAGGCGGTATTCATCCCTTTGAAGGAAAGGACTTATCAAAAGACTTGCCAAGTCGGGTCGTTTTGCCAAAAGGAGAACTTGTTTATCCTATGGTACAACATATAGGGGCTCCGGCTAAGCCGATTGTTTCGGTTGGAGATAAGGTGCTGGTAGGTCAGAGGATTGGTGAAGCACAGGGTTTTGTATCGGCGAATATCTGCTGTTCGATATCCGGAACAGTGAAAGCCATTGAGCAAAGACTCACGGTAGCCGGAAGCAAAGCGGAAGCCATTATCGTCGAAAATGATCACGTGTATACGTTGGCTCCAGGTGTTGGTAAAAAAAGAGATTATCGAGAGTTATCAAAGGAAGAAATACGTGGCTTTGTAAAGGATGCCGGAGTTGTGGGAATGGGAGGAGCTGGGTTTCCAACTCATATCAAACTTACTCCGAAAGAAGATAGTGCCATTGATTATGTATTGGTAAATGGTGCGGAATGTGAACCATACTTGTCTTCTGATTATCGAATGATGTTGGAAGAACCAGAAAAAATCGTTACTGGATTAAATGTTATTTTGAGACTGTTTGGGAATGCCAAGGGCATCATTGCGATTGAAGACAATAAGCCGGAAGCCATCAAACGGTTGCAGGAAGCATCTAGAAATGAAGAGCGGATTGAAGTGAAGGTTTTAAAGACCAAGTATCCGCAGGGTGCAGAAAGACAGCTGATTTATGCTTCCACCGGAAGAAAAATCAACTCTGCCATGCTTCCAGCAGATGCAGGATGTGTGGTAAATAACGTGGACACCGTAATTGCTATTTATATGGCCGTTTGTGAATCCACACCGCTTATTCGGAGAATTGTTACAGTAACTGGAGAGGCCATTAAGACCCCTCAGAATTTTACCATAAGAACTGGAACCAATTATGCAGAATTAATCGAGGAGGCTGGCGGCTTTAAGGAGCAGCCGGAAAAGATTGTATCGGGGGGCCCCATGATGGGAATGGCTTTGTTTACCACCGATATCCCGGTAACCAAAACCTCTTCTGCTCTTTTATGCTTATCTCACGATGAAGTGGCTGTACAGGAACCAACAGCGTGTATCCGTTGCGGACGGTGTGTAGCTGCTTGTCCAAGTAAACTGGTTCCTCAGAAGCTGTTGGAATTTGCGGAGAAATTTGACGATGAAGGTTTCCAAAAGATGCACGGTATGGAATGCTATGAATGTGGCAGCTGTACCTTTGTCTGCCCGGCCCGAAGGACTATGACTCAGGCGTTTAAGCAGACCAGAAGAAGCATCCTGGCAAACAAAAAGAAGTAGGAGGGAAAACAGTGAACGAATTATTAAATGTATCTGCATCCCCTCATGTAAGAAGTAATGTGACGACAAAGATAATTATGCGGGATGTAGCAATTGCCTTAATTCCAACCAGTATTTTTGGTATCTATAACTTTGGGTTAAATGCACTATTGTTGATATTAACTTGTGTGGTTTCCAGTGTTCTGTCAGAATACATATATGAGAAATTGATGCATAAGCCTATTACTACCGGTGACTACAGTGCCATGGTGACCGGAATGATCCTTGCACTTAACCTGCCGTCCACCCTTCCTCTTTGGATGGCGATGCTGGGAAGTTTATTTGCTATTATTATTGTAAAACAGATTTTTGGCGGTCTGGGGCAGAACTTTATGAACCCGGCGCTGGCAGCACGTTGCTTTTTGATGATTTCCTTTGCAGCCAGAATGACTGATTTCACCATTCAACAGGGGAATGCATTTTTAAATGGGGCTATGGGCATTGATGGTGTATCAGGGGCAACCCCTCTGGCCGCCATAAAAGCAGGAGAAAGCGTCAGCCTGGCAAATTTATTGACAGGAGGCACCAGCGGCACCATTGGAGAAACCAGTGCTATTTGCATTTTAATTGGTGCGGTATATCTTCTTGTAAAAAAGGTAATTACCCCAACCATACCATTTATCTATATTGGAACTGTACTTGTATTTGCTCTGATTTTTGGTGGGCATGGTTTTGATATAAGCTATTTAGGAGGCCAAATTTTGGGAGGCGGATTGCTTTTGGGAGCATTCTTTATGGCTACCGATTATGTAACTAGTCCAATTACCCCGATGGGTAAGGTGATTTTTGCTCTACTTTTGGGTGTACTGACGGGCATTTTCCGTATTTTTGGTGGCTCGGCAGAAGGAGCATCCTATGCCATTATTATTTGTAACCTTCTGGTACCTTTGATTGAGAAAATAACCATTCCGGTACCATTTGGAAAGGAGGGCAAATAAATGAAAAAAGGAAGTATATTAGGAGATTCCATTGCCCTTTTTGTGATTACCTTAGTTGCAGGCTGCATATTGGGAGGAGTATTTCAGGTGACGGAGGAGCCCATTGCAATTGCCAAGGAAAAGGCAAAGCAGGAAGCTTATCAAAAGGTATTTCCGGCGGCGGCAGTCTTTGAAGCCGAAGAGGGCTTGGCGAATAAAGTTATGAATGATACACCAGGTGTGTTTATCAATGAAGTCCTGGTAGCCAAGGACAGTGCAGGCAGCGAGCTTGGTTATGTAATGTCCTTTGGCTCAAAGGAAGGATACGGTGGAGAAATTGTAGTTTCCATGGGTGTGGATACAACGGGTACTATTACCGGGCTGGAAATTCTTTCCGCCAGTGAAACCGCTGGACTTGGTGCAAAATGCAAGACTCCGGAATTTAAGGATCAGTTTAAGGGAATTAAATCCAGTGAGGTTATCTATACCAAGGCTGGCAAAAGTGCGGATAACGAAATTGATGCCATCAGTGGCTCAACCATAACAACCAAAGCAGTGACCGGTGCGGTAAATAATGCTCTTCAGTTTATTTACGCCAACGGACAGATTACAGAATAGGAGGCACGGGAATGAACAAATATGTAGAACGTTTATATAACGGTATTATCAAAGAAAACCCAACCTTCGTGCTGATGCTTGGTATGTGTCCGACACTGGCCGTTACGGTTTCTGGTGTGAATGGTTTGGGAATGGGATTGTCTACAACAGCAGTGTTGGTATTATCCAATGCCATGATTTCTCTGCTTCGCAAGGTGATTCCCGATAAGGTTCGTATTCCGGCCTTTATCGTTGTGGTTGCATCCTTTGTAACCGTAGTGCAGTTATTGTTGGAGGCTTATGTTCCTTCTCTTTATTCAGCACTTGGAATATATATTCCTTTGATTGTTGTAAACTGTATTATTTTAGGACGTGCAGAATCTTACGCCTCAAAATATGGAGTGCTTCCTTCTATCTTTGATGGATTGGGAATGGGATTTGGATTTACCCTTGGTCTGACGGCAATCGGGATTTGTCGTGAGCTGTTAGGAAGCGGTGAGATTTTTGGGATTGGTGTATTGACCAAATTAAATTATGAACCAATTACCATTTTTATCCTGGCACCAGGTGCATTCTTTGTTTTAGCAGTGCTTACAGCACTTCAGAATAAATTCAAAGCACCTTCTGCTACCAATGTAGCTGGTGGTGGGACTATTGCCTGCGGCGGGAACTGTGGCGACTGTCATGGCAGTGCCTGTGAGGCCAATCATGGTCTTTTAGAAGCCCAGAGGGCAGCGGAAAGGGCAGAGAAAGCGGCAGTGGCCAAGAAGGCAGCAGAAGCTGCAGTTGCTAAAAAGGCAGCAGATGCCAGGAAGAACGAAGCAACTGAAAAATTGGATGGAAAGGAGGACTAATTCATGAAAGAGTTAATTATTATTTTAATTGGTTCGGCTTTGATTAATAATGTAGTATTAAGCCAGTTTCTGGGAATTTGTCCTTTCCTTGGTGTTTCCAGAAAGGTTGAGACGGCAGCCGGAATGGGTGCGGCGGTATTGTTTGTAATTACCATTGCATCGGCGATTTCCAGTCTGATTTATACATTTGTATTAAAGAAATTTGATATTACGTATCTGCAAACTATTGTATTCATCCTTGTAATTGCCGCATTAGTGCAATTTGTAGAGATGGTATTAAAGAAGCTGATGCCGGCTCTTTATCAGGCATTGGGTGTATTCCTCCCTCTGATTACTACAAACTGTGCGGTTCTTGGTGTTGTGTTAATCAATGTACAGAAGGAATACAATTTTGTAGAAAGTGTTGTAAGTGGAATCGGCATTTCTCTTGGTTTCCTTATCGCCATTGTTATTATGGCTGGAATCCGGGAGAGAATTGAGGATAACGATATTCCTGAATCATTTAAAGGCTCACCAATTGTATTGATTACAGCAGGCTTGATGGCAATCGCATTTTGCGGTTTTGCCGGATTACTATAAGGGAGGGCATTGGA
>JAVBLX010000004.1:0-15409 GCA_031553075.1 Acetivibrio sp. | reverse complement strand
TTATTGTCTGATATAATTTGTCGAATCTGTTCCTTTGCTACTGGCATAAAAATACTCCTTTTCGATAAGATTTGTCATAAACTAATTCTTACCAAAAAGGAGACATTTTTTTCCAGAGACACAAACTATTTTACACTACCTATTTCTTAGAATCAAGCTATGAAATATCTTCTTTCTACATTTTAGTTTGTCACTTCAAATCCGCCAGTTGTATAATAAAATAGCAGATAACGGTATTCTATGGGGATAAAATCTATAGAATGCCGTTATTATTTAGGCAATGTTATAATAAACCGACATCCTCCTTCGTCTCTATTCTCCGCTTCCACAGCCCCCATGAGCTTTTACAATGGGCTTAACAATAGCCAGCCCAATGCCTGTCCCTCCTGTTATACTGCAAACGGCTGGAAAATCAATTAAATTTTGTTTGTTGTTTGTTGTATAGCACTTACTATATAATAACACATGAATTTGTAGAAATTATGGAGATTATAAAATTTAAGATAAGAAATAGTGTATTTTAATGTCATCCAAGTGGCAGAAATTGCACTCCACAGATTGTATAAAATATAATTGTATTTGACAAGGTTGTTTAAATTACATATAATAATAGAAAGCAAAGGAGGCAGAAAAATAGAACATTATTTTAGTCTTGAAAAATACCTTAGTGATGGAGTGGAATCACTTATTCGTGATATACTAAAGGCGACCATCCACAACCCAAAGGAAAGTGCTTTTTTCGCAAAATACGCACTTGCGGCTAAAAAGGCAGAAAAGTATCGGCATCATTTTGAAAAAATTGGAGAGCACATCCCATCTTTTTTAATTGCCAGCATAACAGGCACATGCAACCTTAATTGTACCGGATGCTATGACCGGGCCAATCATGCCTGCATGAGTCAGACAGAAATGAGTCGTGATGAATGGGGGCGCATTTTTAGTGAAGCGGAAGAGGTGGGTGTTTCTACCATCCTTTTGGCGGGTGGAGAACCGATGATGCGATGTGATATTATTGAGGAAGCAGCACGACATCCTGCGATTCTTTTCCCCGTATTTACTAATGGTACCATGTTTCAGGAGGATGTTTTAAAACTGTTTGATAACAACCGAAACTTGATTCCAATTATTAGCATTGAGGGCGATGAAACTTTGACGGATGCTCGTCGCGGAAAAGGTATCTACGGAAAGACCATAAAAACCATGTATGATCTTAACGAGACAAAGCTTTTATTTGGGGTCTCTGTCACGGTTACAAGCGAGAATATCTCTACAGTCACTGCAGGCTCATTTATTGAGGAGCTAAGGGCAAAAGGCTGCAAGGCTGTTGTTTTTGTGGAGTATGTTCCAGTAGAAAAGCCGGAGCTTGCCCTTGATAACACAACTCGTGATTACCTGGCAGAACGGATATCCAATCTCCGCGAACAAAGTGATATGATTCTCATTTCATTTCCAGGAGATGAAAAGGAATCAGGGGGGTGTCTTGCAGCAGGGCGCGGATTCTTTCACATTAATGCCAGTGGTGGAGCTGAACCGTGTCCGTTTTCACCATATTCGGATACCAGCCTGAAAAGTGCTTCACTTCGAGAAGCACTTAAATCACCATTGTTTACGAAGCTCCGTGATGACGGAACACTGCTGGAGGAACATACAGGAGGCTGTACTTTGTTTGCAAAATCTGACTTTGTTCAGTCTCTGACCAGTACCATGAATAACTAGTTCAAATACGATGTACTAGCTAATTGGCAAAACAAAAGCCACTATGGAAATCAATCCATAGTGGCTTTTGTTTAATGCACCAAGGTTATCACTAAATCTCAAGATACTGGGCCAGTTTTTCAATAATCAGATCTCCATCAATGGGTTTGCTAATGTGTTCATTCATGCCTGCTGCCAGCGATTTTTCCCGGTCCTCTCTAAAGGCATGTGCGGTCATAGCAATGATTGGAATATTTCTATTTAACTGACGAATCTGTCGAGTGGCTTCATAACCATCCATATCTGGCATCTGTATATCCATAAGAATTAAATCATATTTATCTGGATTTTCCTTGAACATTGTTACGGCAATTAACCCATTAGCTGCTTCGTCAATGGCTACATTTGTATCGGATAAAAAAGCAGCCACGATTTCCCGGTTGATTTCCACATCTTCTGCCAAAAGAATGGTTTTTCCGGAAAAGTTTTTGGGATAGATAGATTGCGCCGTTATTTCTTTTGAGAATACCGAGTTTTCATCTGCAAGTGCTAAAGAAACCATTAAGACAAAACGACTTCCTTCACCGACCTGACTTTGAACGGATAACTCTCCACCCATAAATCGGGCAATTTTGCGGGAAAGAGCCAAGCCAAGCCCGGTACCACCATATTTCCTGGCAGTACTGGTATCTCCTTGTTCAAAAGGAAGGAAGAGACGTTCCTGCTGTTCCGGTGTCATGCCAATACCTTTATCATCCACGAACATCTCTAAGGTGGCAATCCCTTTTTTAATTGATTTCAAGTGAACAGATAAGGCGATAGGAGAACTCTCACCGCTGAACTTGATCGCATTATATAAAAGATTGGTGATGATCTGATTTAGTCGCAGGGAATCTCCAAGATAATAACGGGGAACTTGGTCATCAATGGTAAAGGAAAGAGGCTGTTTCTTTTCATTGGCTCTTACTGATACGATTGTATAAATATTATTTAGTACATCAGAAAGCACAAAAGGCTCCTCCATAAGCTCCAGCTTATCTGCTTCAATTTTGGACATATCCAGAATATTATTAATCAGCCCAAGAAGCGTATTTGAGGCACTCTGAATATTCTCCAGCTGTTTTTTTGTGACGGGAGAGATATTTTCCTTTAAGGCAATTTGTGTCATTCCAATAATAGCATTCATTGGGGTACGAATCTCATGGCTCATATTGGATAAAAACGAACTTTTAGCCCGGTTGGCACGCTCTGCTGTATCCTTTGCATCAATAAGCTCCCTCTGTACACGCTTCATATCCGTTATGTCTATAGCAGTATGAAATAAGACTTTCTTTTGATTAATCCAGGTTATGTATTTATCAATGTGCCGCAATTCTCGATTAAGGATTGGCTGCGTGTTTTCCCATATATATACCTCGTCGGGGGACTTGTTTAATCTGTTTTTTGCACAAAAATCACAGCGGCGGTTGTAGCCCATAAAAACATCCCAGCACTTTTCACCTTTATAGTTATCATCCAAGCCAAAAGCTTCCATCATGGCATCGTTAACAAACAAAAGCTCATCTGTTTCAATATCTGAAACATAAAGAAGGTTATCCATGCTGTTAAGCAGTTTTTGGGAGATTTCATTGGCTTGTTCAATGGCCTCAACCCTTTCGCTGATATCAATACACAATCCAATCATGCTCTGTGGATTTCCCATGTCATCTATGGTTATTCTCACAGAATTTTTTATATAGGAACAGGTTCCATCCGGGAACTCAAGCTTTTCATGTTTGAGAATCATGTCTGTGGAAAAGGAAAAATGTTTCAAGAAGTCAATATATTCTTCTTTCTTTTCAACTGCCAAAATTTCATCAAAATATTCAGCAAATTCCAGCAAGGTTAATTTACGATCATTTTCAATGTGATAAATTTGAGCAAAAAAGTCATCAAAGAACAAACAATATTCTCCAGATTCATCTAAATAAATCTCCCATACACCCGCATCGGCAACGTCCAGAGCCAACTGGAGGCGGTTTTTGACTTCCAGAGTTTTTCTTTCTTCTGCCAGTAGCTCCTCCGAGGTGTGAAGGCTTTTTTGAACTGCTAATAACCTTTTATTTTTGCCGTTTAAAATCAAGACAAAGGAGAGAAATCCGAAGACGGTCACACTCAGCAAGGCGATAATTAACATTAGCATATAATATGCCTGTGGATTGGCGTCTTTTAAAGTAATTCTCTGGTTAATAATCTCTGCGTCAGCGGGAAGGTGATTGATGCTTAGTCCTTTTTCTTTCAATACCTTGGCATCAAAGCACCATTTATTTATACTTTTGGGATCAGGAGGTAGAGAAACCTCATCCACACTTTTTCCATCAAGCAACTGGTAAACACATTTTATGGCTTCCTCGGCCTGTAATTTTGGACTGGATTGCCGCCCCCCAATTTCGCCGTTTCCAATGTTGCTTACACTAAAAACAGGTATATCAGTGCTCATACATATTTCGTTCTGAATGTCTTTTCTAGCCTTGGCCAGATTTGTTATGTCGGTACTATAGCTTCCAATCAGAATAACGGCATCTTTTGGCAGAGTGTTAATTTCTGTAAGGAGGAGTTGGAAATCCTGATTCTGATTGTAGGTAATGGAAACTTTGTTGTAATCGAAAAGCTGCCGTTCCAGGGAGAATTTACACATTTTTCCAGTATCATATATATCATTTATAATAAATACGGATTTGGTACGGGGGTATAGTTTTAAAATTAATTCCATATTTGCAATGGCATCTACATCTTCTTTTACGCCAACATATGGAAAAATCAATTCCTGAAAGAGCTCATCGCCACCACTTACGCCACAAATAACAAGTGGAGTATTGGAAAATAACACATGACAGTATTCCTTTACAAAGGTATAGGCATAATTATCAGAAGCCACAACAATATCAGGAGATTGGGAGATGAACATGGTACGAATGGCTGAATAGGCATTTTTGGCTCGCTCATAGTCAGTGTTATAACGGTTGGAATACAAAGGCACATTATAATAGTGAACACCCTCCCTGTTTTCTAAAAGCGTCTGCATGGTTGAGCACATAACAGTATCCCATACATCCTCTGGTGAATATGAGGATATATGAAGTACCGTTTTTTCCTTAATGGAACGGTATTTCCCGGCCAACATCTGGTCATAGATTCCCTGTGCTTTCATTTCTCTGAATTTTTCAGCAATAAGAGGAGCCAAATCCTTATATTTTTTATTGAGATAGGTAAAAGTAGGTATCTGGTCTATATCAGAAGCTAAGGTGACACCATCTAACAAGATGTTTGGAAGCCCCATACTGATGGTGGTTACAAACACATCAATTTCGCCGGAAAGGAGGGCGCAATTTAGGGCATATACTGTTTCGTACTGCTTGTGCTCTGCTAAGTCTTTTGGTAGCTTGCTATAAATAGCTGGTTTCTCATATAGTGTTCCTACTCTTAGATGAGCAAGATCAGACCAGTTAGATAGAGCAAGGGAAGAATTCTCTAAAATGTAAAAGCCAAAGCTAACAAATCCAATGGGCTCAGGTACTTTTACAAGATTGGGATAAGAGTCTCTCAGGTTTGTGGACTGATTGGTTAATCCATCTTTCTCACCACTATTAGTCATTTGAATGGCATAGTTCATGGCAATGGCATCCATGGTAATGCTGTAATCAAGCTCTTGAATAGCATAATGTAAGATGTGATCCAAAACGGTTGCCTGATCGGAGCCAGTTACAAAATGAAGCGTATTTTTGGGGGGAGAAACATCGGTATTAATGGTCAGGGTGTCAGAAGCATTTTTCTCAGCAGCATGGACATCTGCTCCTATATGAAAAAAAGTTAATAGAGTCAGAGCGGAAAAAATGACTCTGATTGCTTTCTTTGCCATCTTCATGTCCTTTCATGTTCGTTTCCTTTATTTTAACAAATTTTGTTACTGTAAGCAATATCAGTCACGATTCCGTATTGAAAAAAAGCTGCGTCTAATTTATACAGACACTATAAATTATTCGAAGTCTGGCGTTTTATCCTATTGTAATTTAGTTATCTGCCGAGAGAACAATGAATAGCAGAACATAAAAAAGCAAGGGATTGCTTTTTTTTCAATCCCTTGTTGTCTATCATGTGTTTGTCTATCTTGAGTCAGCTATTTCAGATCACTGCTATTCACATACCCGACAATACCATTATAACTGATTTTTGTATAGGAACCAATGGTATCCAAAACAGTGACGGTGGTTCCTTTATTTATAGTAGCCAGATTCTTACCACTGTTTGATGCATTCTGGCGGAGATTTACTTTAGTTATGGTTACTTTTGTAATTATCTGTTGTGCTGGTGGTTGTACAGTAGTAAGATTTGCGGAAGGAACATAGCCAGTCTGTCCGTTTTCAAGGCGAATCTGGGAAAAACTTCCCACCGGCTCTCCCAGAACGGTTACTTTGGTGCTACCGGTAAGAACAGCCACAACGGTGCTGTTGGCAGTAACTGACGAACGAACTTCCAGATTTATTGTATTGCTTGTAATCCATGCAGTTGTTTCGGAAATAACGGGTGGTTGTATCGGTGGTGGTGTAACGGTGGCACTTGGCGAAATTTTGAGAATCTGTCCGACAAGTAACATATCATTGGTAAGATTGTTTAAAGTCTTTATTTCATCAATCGTAGTTCCGAATTGCTGTGAAATCTTCCATAGCGTGTCACCGGCAACAACGGTGTATATAATAGAATCTGCCGGTATCTCCGGTAATGGTTCGCCATTTAACCAGATATTGTATTTTTCCCAGATTGAAGCATCTTCCTGCCCCAGGGCCCAGGAGCCGGCACCTTTTAAATCATATTTTCGAATCAGGTCCAGCTTTGCTTCAAGAGACTGGGCATTTTCGAACCATACCACATATTTTCCAGGAGGGAGGACTTTACCCCCCGCCATATATTGCTTGTCACCCGTTTTAATTTCAAATTCTGCTTTCGGTGACTGGCTGGCGGAATCATAGGTTACAACTGCTTTATAATCAACAATCATTTGATTAATGGTATTGAGTGGAATTCCTTTGCCCATGATGCTTGTGTCGTTGGTGCTCCAGATTCTTCCAAACAGGGGCAGGCCTACGACAAGCTTGTCAGCGGATGCTTTAGTGAGTGCATATTGGATGGAGTTTTCAACAAATTGGATACTGGATACCGGACCAGCAGCGCTTCCTTCATAATGCTCATCATAAGTCATCATCATCAGATAATCGGAGGACTTGGCAAGCTCGGCATAGTCATAAGAGCCCTGCCAACCGGTAGCCCAGTTATTTGGATTGGCAGCAACCGCAACCGAAACCTCCTTTTCGGCAGGAATTTTCTGTCGGAGAAGCCGGACGAAATCGGTATACTGACTCCTTTGCAGCTCGGTTACATTTTCAATATCAACATTAACGCCATCCAGATTATATTGATTTACATAAGCGGCAATCTGGGTGGTGATTGTGTCAGCATTTTTTAATGCATTGATTCCGGCAGTACGGTCCCAGTGATTACTGACAAAGGGCACCACCCTGATTTTATTAGCATGCATGTGGTCAATCAGTTCTTTACTGACTGAATTCAGCTTCAAGCTTCCGTCGGTATTAATGTCAAAATAGCTGGGGGAAACGGTTTGCAGAGAATTGTGAGTCTGCTCCACATAACCGATTTGTTGTTGAGCGCTGCCTCCATAAAGATAGGCCATGGAGTATTTGGGGACTTCTGCTGCATTCGCTTCAACCAGAGAGGTCATGGGAATAGCAGCAAGTAACATGCCAGAGACCATCAGCTTGACTGTTGAAACTTTTAAATTCTTTGCTTGTTGATTTATGAACTCAGATATGTTCTCCCGATTTTTATTTATCTTATCTCTTGAAAAAAAATCCATTGCAAATTCGTTGCTGTTGTCGTATTGGATGAGTAAGTCATAGGTCCCATTTTTGTTGGGAATAAATTTTTTCGATTTTGCCATTTTGTGCTCCTTCCTTTCTGTAATAGTATTTTCGCTGTAAGGATTTTTATGCTAAGATTCATTGCAAAGCAGAAACTTGTACTGCGAAAAGAATTAGAATTATATTGATTGGAGAAAGAATCGCTGGTACATTACAGAATTATATTGAGCCGCCTCACGATTTATAGATTGTATATATTATTTAATTTGTGCTATAATATGACTAATCTGGAATTAGATTCCCAATTAGTCGAAATGGAGGCATTAGATATGAAATATATTCAGCGAACAATTGAAGATACCATTGAGAAATCCTCAAAGACCTTTAAAGCAGTACTTGTTACTGGTGCAAGACAAACCGGTAAATCTACAATTATAAAGACCATTTATCCAGATAGAAAAGAGATTACATTCGATGATCCTTTTATGGAAGATCAAGCTAAAAATAATCCAGATATGTTTATGATGATGAATGAACCACCAATATTTTTTGATGAGATACAGTATGTTCCTTCCTTGTTTCGATATATCAAAATGATATGTGATCAAAATGAGGAAAATGGACTATTCTTTCTCTCAGGATCGCAGCCTTTTCGATTAATGGATATGGTTTCAGACTCTATGGCTGGAAGGATTGCGATTTTAGAGTTGGCGCCATTGTCATTACGGGAAATACTAAGAAGTACATGCACGAATCCATTTTTGCCAACATTTGATTATTTGAAAATACGGAAAGAAAATGCAAAAAATCCAGGAAACATATGGGATATTATACATCGTGGTGGCTATCCAGCATTACAGGATACTGAGGCTGATTGGTCTTTATTTTTTGCAAGTTATATTAAAACTTATCTGGAACGTGATGTAAGAGAGTTAGCTGCAGTTCAAGACCTGGATGCTTTTCGAAGATTTATGATAGCATGTGCGGCTAGAACAGGTCAAATGCTGAATTATTCCAACATTGCAGATGAGGTTGGGAAAGATGCTAATACAATTAAGAGCTGGATTTCAATATTGGAATCTTCTGGAATCATCTATATATTAGAACCATTTTCATCTAATGTTCTAAAACGAGCGATTAAAACGCCCAAGATGTATTTTAGAGATACCGGTCTTGCTGCCTATCTAACAAGGTGGTTGACGGCTGAAACCTTGGCGAATGGTGCCATGAGTGGAGCCTTCTTCGAGACATTTGTGGTATCGGAAATTTTAAAAAGTTACTCTAACTGTGGGATGGATTATCGATATTTTGTATCCTATTATAGAGGAAAAGATAAGAAAAGGGCTAAGAAAAATGGAGAGGTAACAATAGAAGAAGCAGAAATCGATTTTATTATTGAACAAGATGGTGTTCTCTATCCAATTGAAATCAAGCAAAATAGTAAAGTAACGGCAGATATGACTTCTGCCTTCCAAATACTGGATGAGATACCAGAAAAGAAGCGTGGAATGGGGGCTGTTATATGTATGTGCCCAGCACCAGGAGCATTGAGGGAGAATGTTTTACAGATTCCTTATTGGTATATATAGAAATATTGTCAAATGGATGAGGAGAGACAATTCAATAAATATTTATATCATAAAGAGCAAAAGCATGTCAGTAAATGGACATGCTTTTGCTTTTTTGGGCATTGAAGTGTGCTAGCAGCACACTTTTTTTGGGGTAAAGCATGGTAGAATGCAATTATCCATATTTATAGGTAATTGCGAATCCAATTCATGATCCTGAATGAAAATATAAATCGCAAATACCTGAATAAATCTCATGAAAGGTAGTTGTGGAATGATTAGTAAAAGCATGTAAAAGCATGTAAAAGCAATGAAACATGTAAAGGTAATGAAAAAAGAAAATAGGAGGAAATGATTTATGACAAAAAGGCGTATTATGGCACTATTTTTATCGTTTCTGCTGAGTGTTACGGCGGTAGATACCAGCGTTTTTGTTGGAGCGGAAGACGCTTCGCCAAGAACCCCGGATCCCTTGATGATTACCATGAATGGTGTTGATGGTGATGTTACGTTGACCGATTTTAGGGTAATCGCAGTCTATCATGACAAGGACAATCCGAATCGTGTAAGAGTATCCGACGGGTATTGCGACGAGGGTAATGGTTTTATCCTTGCCAATGATTTCCATGAAGATCTGGGTGAAAATCAGTATGTGGATCTCTATGCGGTGAAACAATACTGGCAGGATAATGGCAGCATATCCCCAGGATATGTATTAAAGACCAGGGTTGAGCTTAGCTACAACGGAACCGAGCAAACAGTAGTATTAGATGCTGATGATGCAGGACGTAATCTTACCCTTACTACCTTTGAGGATCCCCAAATTACCGGATTTGATCCCGAGCTTGGGATAAATGACAAATCAGTTTATGTTATGCCATTTATCGATGCAAATCAAAAGCAAATTGGCTTATGGACCGACAAAAATAGTGGACTTGACAGTAATAATCAGGAGAAAGCGGAGTTCTATTTAGAGGAAGGAGCATATCAGTACATATTTATTGGTCAATCCTTTGATGAAGCTTCAAGGGAAAATATTCTTGTTACTAAGAACGGAACATTTGAGACTAATCAAGAAGGAACTCCGATTCAGATAGCTGATATTGATATGTCACAGATGTCTAATATAGGAATCAGTGCATTTGGAGACGGTGTTACATTTATTTCAGATAACCAGTACTTCACAGGCGCCTTACATCCCTTTATGCGAGACTTTGAAGAGGGGTTTGTTCCTGGTGATGCGCACAAACCAGCACAACTATTCGTCGATAAAGATTCAACAATAAAGTTAACATTGAATTCAAGTGGAACAATAAGATATCGTTTGGTAAAAGAATTTAAAGTATTAGATGATGTCTATGGACCATTCACAGCTACCACAAGTCTGGCGGAAAGTGGCAGCAGTATTATTCCTGATTCATCCAGGAACAATTCCTGTGCATTGGATTGGATCTCCTTCCGTTATAATATTCTCAATGAGGAAGGATTTTCAGTGGAAACCGTTGAAGAATATGCTGGTGGTAATAATGAAACAATTAGCCGCTGGAGATTTTTGGATGAATACAGAGAGGAAAATTACTATAATTCCTCTGACTATTCTGAAATGATTACAATTACTAACCCAAATGGTGAAAAAATTATTGACAATCAGGAAGCTGGCACATTCTACAGGCAAGGGCTTTGGGAATTGCTTGGTGAGGATGACAGTAAGTATACCATTCCAGGTACCTATACTGTAGAGGCAATCATTGGAGATAATACCCTCACAGGTTTAACACCTCTTACCTTGACTGGAGCCTTTGAAATAATCGAAAACGATATGTCAGTGTCTCCATACATAATAAAAGATGGTGAAGAGGCAGACGTAACGGTTACTTTTAGAGGTCTTCCTAACTATGATGAACAATATTACTTTTTTGTTATGGATACGAATAAGTATTATAGGGCAGAACGTTCTGCAGAAAATCCATTAAATGGAACAGCAACGATTCACTTTGAACCAGAAGAAGTGGAAAGCTTTTATGCAAATAATAAAGAGGAGCATAATGAAAACAGGGCAAATATTAATATATGCCTGGCAAATCAATATTACGAGCATGTAAGTGGATCAGCAGGAAATTTAAGAATTTATTCCCCAGCTGAGTATGAAAACGAAGCCGGAAATCATACCGGTGATGAAGTTGAAATTCCAGTAACGGTAACCAATGCAGCAGGCAAAACGCTTACCAAAGATTTTAATGTAGGTGTTAGAATTGAAACAACTCAGGAAAATAATCATTTTGAGAGAGATTATCATACCAGCGATTTAAACCATTCTATCTTTATTAATAAGGGTGAATACAGTGATGATGCCTTATTATATATTTCAACCTTGGTTAAATATCAGGAAGATATTTACTTTGCCGGTTTCTACACCACCTATGCAGAATTATTTGTATATAAAGTAGATGAAGAAGCAAATCCAATCAATATTAATCTGGCTGGATATGCTCAGGTAACTAATTTTAAGGATTATGCAGCTTTGAATTTTATAACCTATAATACAAATAACTCTTATCAGGAAACCTTGGACAGAAATAATTATGTTGTTGGCAGAGCCATAAATGAAGAGGAGCTGAGTAGCTGCCGGAATTTATTTGTGCAATCGAATAAAAGCTATTATGTCGCAGGCTTGCGCATTGTTTCCGCTGATAACAATGAATACATTGCATGTACAAATAACTCCTTTGACCTTAGCGGCAATACCAGCTTGGCACTTACAGATGTGTCTACCAACAAGGTAAAGCTAAATATTGACAATACGGGTAATCCGGTTTTAGCAAATCAAGATGTTAATATGAGATTTTTAAATACGAATGTAAGCGAGACACAGTGTAATTATTATTCTCAATTTAATATGAGAGAAAAAACAAAATTTTCAGTTACCATATCAAAAGATTGGTTTATTGATTTTATTGACGCACCGGTAGAGAGCAGTGACCGTATACGGCAAGAACATATGAAATATTTTGAACATGTTCTTTTGAGTGAGACACCAGCCTTTAAAGATAAGTCAGAGATTGATCTGTCGATAAGCTCAGAGGCAACGGCAATACTTCTTAATTCAGCAGTAAATAATGTTGACGAAAATACCTATAATGCTGAGAATGCAGTGAAAAGCTTTCCGTTTGGCAGTACCTTTGCAGTGGGTGACTATATAAATACAGCATTTTTACTGTTTGATAAGACGGGAAATGAGGCAGGAGCCTCAAGAACCTTTTTACATTCAAGTTATATAAACGAGGGAGACAATAATTGGGTAAATGAAGAGCGGTTGGCTGAATTTGTTGTGACCAGAAAAGCTAGTGAAAAATATCCGGAAGAGAGTTTTACCCTTAAGGTTGATACCGATCAGGGCTGGGCCAGTCATCTGCAGACGACATGGTGTGCAGATAAGGCAGGAACATATGAGGCCAAGGCTGTTATCAAAGGATATATGGGACTGATTTATGACTGGGATCATATTTTTGATAATAATGATAAAGTGACCGCAGTTAAAGACGACGAAACTGGTATGATCACAATCACAATAACCACTCAAGTAGTAGTAGAGGCGGCAAAGGTAATGCAGTTTGAATACTATGACGAGGGAGGAGAGGAACTGAAACAAGCAGATGGTACTTCTTATCCAAGCGGAACCTATAATGGAACAACTCCGGTTAAGGTTAAAGTGTTAGATCAAGCTGGCAATTTGTTTGCAAATCCTGAAAACATTACCGTTATCGGTCGAGATGAATTTGGAGTAAACAAAAACGGTTTCATCACCGAGAATAATGCAGTAAGAATCTTTACCAGTGAAGACGGACATGATGAACGTTATATCCTAAAAACTGACGGATATCGCAGGGCAACCACCAATTTAAAAATGGATGGTCAAGAGACAATGGCAATCAAAATGTTGGATATTAATGGCGATGAAGTAGATTATTTTGATGTGTTAGTTGTGTCACATCAAGGTGCCACCTCCAAAAATGATGGGTTTGACCACTACAATTCAGACGGTGGAAGTATTGTGCATGCATATGCCTATGAGGAAAAGGATCAGCCACTTGATCTATATCTTGTGAAGCAGGCCGATTATCAGAATGAAGGCTATGGATTGCATGTGAAAACTACTATTAAACACAATAAAGTAGTCGAGTTACTGGTAGATGCAAGAGAATACGAGCTACAGCGATTCGAATTTGAGGATCCGGTACCATCAGGGTTTGTAGATGATCGCACGGAATATTACAAAAAAGCACTTCGCATTATGCCTCAGGTTGAGGGTGAAGCATCCGCCAGCTGGATGGGCATTGATTCCGGTAATGGAATCGAAATTGATAAGAAAGCGGCTTATTATTTCCAAAAAGGAAATTCCTTTCATTATGCATTTATTGGTCAGTTAAGAGAAAACGATACCCTGGATGATTATGAATTAAGAGCCAATGAAATCATTATAAAAATAGGAAGTGTAACTGCTAATGATGGTGCAAAAGTAGGCAGCACAGCAAATATGTCTCTGGATGAAAAAATATCAGCAATTAATAATCTTCCTGATGAGTCAGTGAAGATTTCAAATGTAGAATGTGACAACATGATAAAATATACTGTCGGACAGTATACTAATTTTATAGAATTTGAGTTGGCTGGCAACGCCTACTTTAGAGTCCATGTTGATCCATTTAATGAAAATAAATGGGAAGAATTATCACAAGGTCAAATGCCATATAATACCAGGCTCTATTTTGACCCCGGAACTGCGTTCCAGTTGGGCATAACTCAGTTCAATGGTACGGCTGAATACCAGCTGCACAAGAGTTTTGTGGCAAACCAGAACGAAGACATTCAGTTAAGTAATAATTTTGTCAGTGGAAAGCTTAATGCACATGGTTACTGGCAGCAAACATTCTCATTAGATGTTGATGAGTTTTCATATGAAATTCAAAATGAGAAAGGATTTATCCTGGATTGCATTTATAATGAAGCCCGTCAAATATACTGGTGGAATCCAAGTAATGAGTACAGATATTCGGATCGTGTGTTAGAACAAGTAAAGTTAACTAATCCAAATGGTAATGTAATCATTGATAAGGAAGCCAATGATTATGCGGACTGGATTCCGGGAATCACAGATAGTAATGGTAAGGAAATTGAACTTAAGGAATATACGACACCAGGAATATATAATGTGGAAGCCTATGTTGCAAATGTGGATGAACTGAAGGACTTAAAGATGTCGGGCACATTCCATGTATTATCAACATCGGTCAGCCCAGCTAAGGTTACCGTAGGTTCTGATACCGCTTTAACATTATCCGTAGACTATCTTCCAACCGATGAAATACGTGATTGTTACTTCTATCTGCCTGAACTGGATGGTTATTATGAAGTAATTCGTGATGCTTCAGATCCATCCAGGGGAACGGCGGAAGTAACCCTTTCAAAAGAACAGATAGCCACCCTGTATAGTAGCGCCGATGAAAATAAGGCAGTACAATTTTACATGTTAGGAGAAAACTATAACCCACTCTATAAGACGCATGATTATGGAACCTATTTAACCATCAGCGATGGTACCGAAAATCTGGCAGAACAATATGCCGGTCTTCGCCTGGGAGTAGTAAATACAAACAAAAATGAAAAAACAGAAACCATTGAAGTGGAATACTATGTAGAAAACAACACACCTTATGCCATCAAGGTTTCCGATCTAAAATTCAGATACTATTTTACCGATGATGGTGTATACCAAAATGTATATAAGCCATATTCCAATTCGGCATCCTATGTACATAACTTTACACCGGGATTTGCGGCAACCCAGATGGGTGATAAAATTACAACCAGCTTCAAATCCATTACTGGCGGAACCAATGCCAATAAGTATTTGGAAACGTCCTTTAATACAGGCGAGCTAATGCTTCAGCCAGGAGGATATTTTGAGGTAAGAGGACAATTTGTTGCTCAGAATGCAAATGGTACCCTGGCTCAATATACACAACCCAACGATTATTCCTATGTGGGAAATGTAGCAAATAAGGATACTGTTAAGATAGCATACGGCAGTAAAGTGGTTGAAACGAATAAAGTTGCTTTGCTTTTAGGAAGTACCTTAATTAAAGGAACGACAACTGGTACTGAAGCAGGAGGTCAAACCAATACCGATACGCCATCTGGTGGCGGCAGCGGTGGTGGTGGCGGTGCAGGTGGAGG
>JAVBLX010000153.1:0-20905 GCA_031553075.1 Acetivibrio sp. | reverse complement strand
TGAACATCCCAGTAAAAATAAACCTGCTAGGCCATTTCTAACTTTCATTGTTTTCTCCGATTCTTTCTTTATGTCTTTTTTTTAGGTCATTTTAAAGCATTTCAAGGTTTACAACTCCAGTGAACGCATGGCTAAAATAGTCTTTGTAAGCAAGTCGTCTAATTCCCATCCCAGCATCCCGGCTCCATCCCTGATTACATCCCGAGAGCATCCAGCGGCAAACTTTTTGTCCTTAAATTTCTTTTTCAGACTGGAAAGCTCCATATCATCCACACTTTGTGATGGTCTCATTTTTGCGGCTGCCCAGATAATTCCAGTTAATTCGTCGGCTGCAAAAAGTACTTTTTCCATTTCATGCTTTGGCTCTATATCAACGCAAATACCATATCCGTGAGAACAAATGGAATATATCATGTCCTCACCTACGTTTCCTTTTCGTAATAATTCCGGCGCCTTTTTGCAATGCTCTTCCGGATAAAGTTCAAAATCTATGTCATGAAGCAGACCAACCTGCCCCCAATATTCTTCCTCCGCTTCATATCCCAGCTCTCTGGCAAAATAACGCATAACACCTTCCACCGTAAGACTATGCAAAATATGAAACTCTTCCTTGTTATACTCTCTTAATAAATTCATTGCTTCTTCTCGTGTAATCTGACTTACCATATTATGACTCCTCCTGCCTGACCTTAGTAATACTCTCATTATTTTACCACAATTAGATAGAAAAAGAAATGGTCAGATTCTTTCTCTCCAACCATTTCTTTTTCTATTTTATTTTATGTTTTATTCAGCTTCTGCCTGTAAATACTTGGCATTTTCTTCGATAACCTTTGCCTGCACATCAGATGGCGCTGGCTCGTAGCGCTCAAACTGATAGGAATAATCGCCAATACCTCCTGTCATCGAGCGAAGGTCGGTGGAATATCCAAAGGTTTCAGAAATCGGAATGTCTGCAACAATTTCCTGTTTTCCACCAGCAATTGGGTTCATACCTAAAACACGTCCACGACGTTTGTTTAAGTCACCCATAATATCTCCGGTAAATTTATCGGGTACTACTACCTTCATGGATGCAATCGGTTCCAGCAAAATCGGCGTTGCTTCCATAATGCCCTGCTTAAATGCCTGAATGGTAGCAAGCTTAAATGCCATTTCGGAAGAGTCTACCGGGTGATAGGAACCATCCACCAAAGTAGCTTTTACACCTACCACTGGATATCCAGCCAATGGTCCCTTGAGAACACTTTCAGCCAGTCCTTTTTCCACTGCTGGGAAATAATTCTTGGGAACGGAACCACCAAATACCTTTTCTTCAAATATAAATGGTGTCTCTGTATCGCCGGAAGGCTCAAATTCAATGTGCACATCACCAAATTGACCGTGACCACCAGATTGTTTCTTATGACGTCCCTGCACCTTAACTTTCTTTCGGATAGTCTCCCGATATGGAACTCTTGGCTTCTTAATTTCGATTTCGACTTTATAACGGGAAAGAAGCTTGGAAACCACTACATCCAACTGCTGTTCGCCAATACCATAAAGGAGGGTCTGACGGTTTTCTTTGTCATTTATCAACTTAACAGTCAAATCTTCGTCCATAATCTTGGCAAGAGCCTGTGACACCTTATCATCATCACCTTTATTCTTGGTTTTGAAGCGCTGATAGGTGTAAGGTTCAGAAACCTTAATCTTATCAAATACAATTGGACAAGCCTTGGTTGAAAGGGTGTCCCCTGTAGATACATCACTGAGCTTCGTAATCGCTCCAATATCACCAGCATATAGCTCTTTTACTTCGATCTGCTCTTTTCCTCTTAAGACATACAGTCTGGAAAGCTTTTCTTCTTCTTCTGTTCGGGAATTGAACAGGGTCGAATCTGATTTTAATATGCCGGAACATACCTTGACCAGAGAGCATTTTCCAATAAATGGATCAACAATTGTCTTAAATACTCTGACTGACAATTCTTTGTTGGCATCGTAATCGGCACGAAAGGTTGTGTTGGTCTTCATGTTGATACCGGTAATAACACCACGGTTTGGTGCTGGGAAATACTTTTCGATGGCTTCTAAAAGCATCTTGGTGCCTTGGGAATTTAGTCCTGAGCCCATCAGCACTGGTACGATACTGCCCTCTGAAACACTGCTTCTAAGGGCCGTTGACATCTCAATCTTGGTAAATTCTTCACCATTAAAATACTTTTCCATCAGAGCTTCGTCTGTTTCTGCAACGGCTTCCATAAGGTTTTCTCTATATTTATCAAGATATTCCTGGGAATAATCCGGAATTTCGCATTCAATATAATCGCTTGCTGTGGTAAATCGTCTGCCTTTCATCTTAACTACGTTTACATAGCCGACAAATTTTTCATTTTCACGAATTGGCAGATGGAATGGGGCGATTTTCTTACCATAAAGCTCAATGAGGTTTTCTACTACTTCACGGTAACTTGCATTGTCATCATCCATATCGGTAACGAAGAACATTCTTGGGAGCTTAAATCGTTCACAGAAATCCCATGCCTTCATGGTACCTACTTCGATACCAGCTTTAGCGGAAACTACGATAACAGCTGCATCGGCTGCGTGGAGCGCCTCTTCCACCTCTCCCACAAAGTCAAAATAACCTGGAGTGTCTAAAATATTAATCTTGGTGTCTTCCCATATGATAGGAACAACAGAGGTACTAATTGAGAACTTTCTTTTTGCTTCTTCTTTGTCAAAATCGCTGATGGTATTACCGTCGTCAATCTTTCCCTGACGACCAACAATACCAGTTGTGTACGCCATGGCTTCGACCAGTGTGGTCTTGCCACAGCTTCCGTGCCCTAAAAAGGCTACATTACGAATTTTCTCATACTTAAATGTCTCCATAATTAACTCCTCCATATCTAATTATTTTTCATGTTTACATTTTACTAAAAAAATTCTGAAAATACAACCTTTTTATACAATTTTAACAAATCTTTTTTCACTGTTGCGTTGAAGCGTTGCACATCACAGCAATAAAGCGTTGACATTCCTTTTTTCATGTAGTACAATTTGAAAAGGCATTTCAAAAATCGGCATTCCATGCCTGCTTTTGACTCAATGTACACCCCTCAAAAGGTAGGGTGCACTTGAATATAACTTGATTCTATGAGTGAAGGAGATAAAAAATGATTATCGTAATGAAACCCGGAGCATCCCAAAGCTCCATCGAACAAGTACTGGGAATTATCAAGGCCAATGAACTGGAGGCTCATCTGTCAGCCGGAAAAGAGGTTACCATCATTGGTGTTGTTGGTGATAAAAGTCGACTTAGAACACAGAATATTGAGCTTTTTGATGATGTAGAGAAAATTGTAGAGGTAACGGAAAGCTACAAACTGGCCAATAAAAAATTTCATCCCCTGCCTTCCATCGTCAAGGTTGGAAACACTCAAATTGGCGGCAACGAGCTGGTCATTATGTCTGGACCTTGTGCCGTTGAAAGTGCCGATCAGGTTATGGAAACAGCCCTTGCAATCAAGGCTTCCGGAGCTCAGATTCTGCGAGGTGGTGCATATAAGCCCAGAACCTCACCCTATTCCTTTCAGGGTCTTGAGGAAGATGGTTTAAAATTGATGAAGGCTGCTCGTGACGAGACCGGACTTGCCATTGTCTGCGAGGTAACCAGTCTGGATGCCATTGAAGCCGCTTCCAAATATGTAGACATGCTTCAAATCGGTGCCCGTAACATGCAAAACTTTTACTTATTGAAAGAAGCGGGCAAAACCGGGCTTCCTGTCTTATTAAAGCGGGGGCTTTCTGCGACCATCGAAGAATGGTTAAATGCGGCAGAATACATAATGGCCGAAGGAAATCCTAATGTGGTTTTATGTGAGCGAGGTATTCGTACCTTTGAAACAACCACCCGCAACACACTAGACCTGAGTGCCGTTCCGGTTATCAAAGAACGAAGTCACCTACCGATTATTGTCGACCCCAGTCATGCCACCGGAGTTCGCAGCTATGTAGCTCCCCTGGCCAAAGCATCCATTGCCGCAGGTGCCGACGGACTTATGATTGAGACGCATCCAAACCCAGCCAAAGCGCTGTCCGACGGACCTCAGTCCTTAACCTTTGCCCAGTTTGATAAACTCTGCAATGAATTACGTCCATTTGTTCATTTAATGGGTAAAACTTTTTAAGGCGAAACCTTTTAAGACGAAACCTTTTTAAGAATAAACCTTTTTAAGAATAAACCTTTTAAGCATAAACCTTCGTTCTGAGAAACAATTTTTTTAGTATACCCTTTTATAATTCATCAAAAAGCAGCACAGAAAAGAGGATCAATGTGAAAGAAAAAGTTCAAATTGCTGGCTTTATAGGCTTTGGATTGATTGGTGGCTCCATAGCAAAAGCCATGAAGGTCTCTAATCCGGATTGTACCCTAATTGCCTTCAATTATCACAAAAACGCCAACCCTTCTCTGGAGTTAGCTCTAACGGAAGGAAATTTAGACTATGTGGAAACCGACCTGCATACTCGGTTTCAGACCTGTGACATTATCTTTCTGTGCGCACCGGTCCTGCGCAACATAGCCTACCTGAAAGAATTAAAAGATATTATGAAACCCACCTGCATTTTAACGGATGTCGGCAGCGTAAAGGAAAATATATATCAAGCTGCCGTCCAGCTTGGCCTGGAGGAAAATTTCATTGGTGGTCACCCCATGGCTGGTTCAGAAAAAACCGGTTATGAAAGCTCACATAGTAGTCTTCTGGAAAATGCCTACTATGTCCTGGCTCCCACGGATAAAACACCTGACAACCTGATAAATACCATGGTTTCTCTGGTAAATGACATCAAGGCCCTTCCTGTTATTTTAAACTGCAAAGAGCATGATGACATAGTAGCCGCGATCAGTCACGTCCCACATATCATGGCCGCTGTTCTGGTTAATATGATAAGAGAATCGGATAGCTCCGACGGCAAGATGTTTTCTCTGGCCGCAGGCGGTTTCAAGGATATCACCCGAATTGCGTCCTCTTCTCCCGTTATGTGGCAGAACATCTGTCTAACCAATGCGGACAGTATTTTAAAATTTATAAAAGTATACCAAAATGCCATGGAGCAGGTGGCAAAGTCAATTGAAACACAGGATGAGTCTGCCCTGCTGGACTATTTTGATACCGCTAAAAACTACCGGGACTCAATCCCTAACCACCGCATCGGTATGTTAAATAAAGTATACGAACTATATGTAGACGTTATGGATGAAACCGGAATTATTGCTACCCTTGCCACTCTTCTGGCGAGCAACGGCATCAGCATCAAGAACATCGGTATTATCCACAATCGTGAATTCCAGGAAGGAGCTCTTCGAATAGAGCTTTACGACCAGGATTCCTGCGACAATGCCGCCGCCATCTTTAAACGACACCACTACACCATCTTTGAACGTTAGAAAGGATACGGAAATGATTTTACATAAAGCCAACTCCCTTCAAGGAGAAGTAACCATCCCCGGAGACAAGTCCATATCACACCGTGCCATTATGTTAGGCTCTCTCGCTCAGGGAACCACTGAAGTTACAAACTTCCTCCAGGGTGCCGACTGCCTCTCCACCATCAAATGCTTTCAAGAAATGGGTGTATCCATTGAAAACAACGGTACCAGCGTACTCATCCACGGAAACGGACTCCATGGTCTGAAAGCTCCGACCTCTACCCTTGATGTTGGCAACAGCGGCACTACAATGCGCCTTATGTCCGGCATCCTGGCTGGTCAATCCTTTAACACTACCGTAGATGGTGACACCTCCATCCGCAAGCGTCCCATGAAACGAATCATCACCCCACTATCCCAAATGGGAGGAAAGATTTCAGACATAAATGGCAATGGCTGTGCTCCTCTTCGCATAGAAGGAACCCGCCTTACCGGCATCCATTATCAATCCCCTACTGCTTCTGCCCAAATAAAATCTGCTGTTTTATTGGCCGGACTTTATGCCGAAGGCAGCACCTCTGTAACCGAGCCCTATTTATCGCGAAACCATAGTGAGCTTATGTTCCGCTATTTCGGTATTCCAGTACAGAGTGAAGAAACAACTGCTACCATAACCCCGGTGACCAATCTGACCGGTCAAAAAGTTGAAGTCCCTGGTGATATTTCCTCCGCCGCATATTTCATGGCGGCTGCTGCGATTGTACCAAATTCAGAAGTCTGTATAAAAAACGTTGGTACTAACCCAACCCGTGATGGCATGATACAGGTTATGAAGAAAATGGGAGCCAATATTACGCTGGAGCAGGAGCGCATTGTAAGTGGTGAACCAGTTGCTGATATTGTTGTAGCCACCTCTTCTCTGAAAGGAATCACGATTGGTGGAAGCATAATTCCTACTTTAATCGATGAACTTCCGATTATTGCCGTTTTAGCAGCAATGGCAGATGGTGAGACCATTATCAAGGATGCTCAGGAGTTAAAAGTAAAAGAATCCAACCGGATTGATGTTATGGTTCACAACCTCACTTTAATGGGGGCTGATATTATGGCAACGGAGGATGGCATGATTATTCGCGGTGGCAAGACACTGCATGGTGCTGTTATTCCTACGAAAGAAGACCATCGGATTGCTATGTCTTTTGCAATTGCAAGTTTGGTTGCGGAAGGGGATACGGAGATAGAGGATGCGGAGGTTGTGAATATTTCTTATCCGGATTTCTATAAAGACCTAAGAAAATTAAGCAGATAAATTTGGTGGGAACCCGGACGCTGAATGAGGGGCCCTGGGAAGGAACAGCAAACGAGACGTGGTGGTGGAAAACACTCCAGTTCCGCAGGTTAAGAGGTTCTAAGACGAATCCATTAGTCTGTGGCCCTTTACGGGTCGAGTTCGATGGACATCCTTGTCCACTCACTCTAAAATGCCCGTCCATGGGCATTTTCCCCTAGGTTGTCGAAGGATTCGTCTAAGAACCTCTAAACCTGCTCCAAATGGAGTGTTTTCCACCACCACGTCTCGTTTGCTGTTCCGTCCCAGGGCCCCTCATTCAGCTGACTTTCTCAGACTAAACTTTTATTAATCAGTCTTCTTTTTTCAACAGACCTTCCTCTGCTCGTGTCCGGGTTCCATCACCCAGTTTGTCAACAAAATCCCAAGACAATTTAAATCTCGTTCTCTAACATCTGCTCTAGCGTCTGTCTTCTTCGAATCAAATTTATTTCTCCTGCCTGGGTAAACAAAACCTCCGGCACCTGTGTATGAGAATTATAATTAAACGGAGTCATTGAAGAACAATATGCCCCCGCCCCCCCAATTACCACACTATCACCAATCTGAGGCTCCGCCATCCTTCTTTGCACATTTCGCTCTGCTTCATCCAAACACTGAGAATCTCCCGTCTCACAGCATTTTCCCACAATTGAAGCGTGGTATCCCTCCTGTTTAAGGGAAATCTCATCAAACTCGGAGGATAATAACACTCCCTCCTGTGAGACAATATAAAATGGATGAAGTGAACCATACATAATTGGACGGGCATTTACCTCCATACCACCATCGGCGATGATAAAGTTAAGCCCCGTATCTCCCGTTCGCTTTTTGTCCATTACCCGGGTAATAATATATCCACCATTGGCAATTACAAAGGTTCCCGGTTCAATCTCCATTTTGAGCTTTCTTCCAGTCTTTTTATAAAACGCCTCAAGCTTCTCCTTGGCATAATTTCCCAAGCTCATAACGTCTGCCTGTTTTTCTCCCGGAACCCGGGCATCCTTAAGGCCGCCGCCAAAGCTAATGGTTTCTGCATCTGGAAAATATTTGTCAACGATTTCCAGCTCCAGGTCAATATTTTGCTGCCACATATCTGGGTCCGCACCGGAACCGATATGAATGTGTACCTGAGAAAAAATAAACTCTCTTTCTGCGGCATATTTTAAAGCCTGCTCTACGTCTGTGAGGTGAATTCCAAAACAGCAATAATCATCTCCTGTGTTTCTGCTTGCCGATTCCCCGGAACCAATGCCCGGATGGATGCGAATGGACAGAGCAATTCCTTCTTTTTTCGCAAAATCACCAATTATCTCTAGTTGCTGAAGAGAACAAACGTTATATTTAAGACCTTTTTTCATCATGGCTTTTAATTCCTCAAGCGGTTCTCCTTCCTGAACCTCTTGAGCAGTCAAAATAATATGTTCATATGGAATTCCAGCCAAGTTAGCTCTTTTTACCTCATTTAATGAGCTGGCATCTATATGCAGTCCCTGACGATAAATAATCTGAAGCAAGGTCCGGTTGGAATTGGCTTTCATGGCATAGCGAGGTTGGTATTCAAAAGCATGCGGCATTGCCATCAGTGTCTTACATCTTTCTATGATAAAACTTTCATCATATAAGTAAACAGGTGTTCCATGGGCTTCCCGGACCTTTACAATCGCATCTGGTCCAATATTGGTAAAGTGATTCAGTTTCAATTTAACTTTTCTCCGTTTCCATTTCATTTTTTTCTGTTTTATCTTCAAGCAACTTTTTTTCTTTTGCTGTAATTTCCTTTTTCTTTTCCCCCCGAACATAGCAAATCGCCTGCTGATAATTGGTAATCTCCGCATGTTTATAGGTTCCGCCATATTCTCCATCCAGAGTCCAGGAAATCTCCTCTTCGCTGGTAAGAACTAAGTGACTGGCAGTAAAGGTATAAATATATTTGGGATTTTCCTCTCTGGTCAGGAGGGAATTAATAATGGATTGAAGCTCCACTGGATTCTGAGGATTTTTAATCAATGCCACTTCGAAGACACCATCATCCAGCTTTACATTTTTTCCAGTCAGACCTTTGAAGCCACCAATCGACTTGGAATTGGAAATCATTCCAAAAATAATATCATCTTCAAAGGTGCCTCCTTCCCACTCAACCTTTATCTTATAAGATTTCAGGTTTGGAAGGCGCATAACGCCATCCAGAAAATATGCCATTTTTCCCAGCACATTTTTGACTTCCTGGGAGGTCTCATAAGCCACTTCTGTAAAAGCTCCAAAAGCCGCAACATAGTTATAATAATCCCCATTTAAACAGCCAACATCACATGGAAAAGGCGTGCCTGAAATAACATTATTCGCCGCCATAATAACATTCTTAGGTATATTTAATGTAGTTGCGAAGTCATTTACCGTACCGGCTGGAATATATCCGCAGGGCGGACGTTTTTCCAGCATCATGAGACCATCTGTTACTTCGCTTAAAGTGCCATCGCCTCCTGCACAGACAATATAATCAAAATGACTTCCACGCTTTTCTACAATGTGAGTTGCATCTCTTGGCTTTTTTGTCGAATAAATCGTCACCTCATAATCTGCATCCACAAAAATTTCCAGTACATCGGAAAGCTTATTTTTTATCGTCTCTTTTCCGGCATGTGGGTTGTAGATAAACAACATTTTTTTCTTCATGGACAATTCCTTTCCCCCTGTTTAAGGCAAATTCCAATCAACTGTTAAATAAATGCTCTTTCGATATTAAAGAATCAGCATGGCATCTCCAAAGCTAAAAAAACGATATTTTTCTTTCACGGCTTCTTCGTATGCTGTTAAAATAGGTTCTTTTCCCGCCAATGCAGATACCAGCATAAGCAATGTTGATTGAGGAAGATGGAAATTGGTAATCAGCCCTACCATCACTTTAAACTCGTATCCTGGATAAATAAAAATCTCCGTATCACCACTTCCAGCCTTTACCAGTCCGTCTTCCCCTGCCGCCGACTCAATCGTCCGACAGCTTGTCGTACCAACACAAATAACCCGGTTTCCAGCCTTCTTAGCATCATTTATTTTCTTGGCTTCCTCTGGCTCAATCTGATAAAATTCGGAATGCATATGATGCTCCAGCACATTGTCTACCTTTACCGGCCGGAAGGTACCCAAGCCGACATGGAGGGTAACATTTGCAACCATGACTCCCCTTTTTTCTATTTCAGCAAACAGTTCATCGGTAAAATGAAGCCCTGCTGTTGGCGCTGCCGCAGAACCTTCATGCTTCGCATAAACGGTCTGATAACGGTTCTTATCCTTTAACGCATGGGTAATGTATGGTGGTAAAGGCATCTGTCCCAGCTGATCCAATATTTCTTCAAAAATCCCATCATAATAGAATTTAATATAGCGGTTTCCTTCCTCCACTATGTCCACGACTTCTCCAACTAAAAGACCATTTCCAAAGGAAAGCCGAGTCCCAATCTTAGCCTTCTTCCCTGGCTTTACCAATGTCTCCCAAACATCATTTTCTTTTCTCTTTAATAGCAGAACCTCAATCTGAGCCCCTGTACCTTCCCGCTCTCCTAAAAGTCTGGCTGGAATTACCTTGGTATTGTTTCGGACCAGACAGTCACCAGGCTTTAAATGCTTTAAAATATCCCGAAACACCTCATGCTCTATCTCACCTGTTTTTTTATTCAAAACCAAAAGTCTGGAGCTGGAACGATCTTCTAACGGATCTTGCGCAATCAGCTCTTCTGGTAAGTAAAAATCAAAATCACTTGTTTTCATTTTTATCCTCATTTCTGCGCCGCTTTTTGCGCATATCAAGTTTGTGGTTGTAACGCAGACACAAACTTGTAGGGGAAGTGAACGTTTTTTCACTCCTATACTTAACGTATTACAACGCATATACTCAGCAAAGAAGCGTAATGCCTTACTAATAACAAAGCCCCAGTACATAGCGCTCAATCGCCTGAGCCACCCCGTCTTCCTCATTAGACCCGGTCACTGCATCGGCAACCTCCAGAACATCATCCGTCGCATTCTTCATCGCCACACCAAGTCCCACTGTCTTCAGCATTTCCCTGTCGTTCCCACTGTCACCACAAGCCATAATCTCCTCTTGCCTAATTCCCAGCAGTCTCCCAAGAGCCACTAATCCATTCCCTTTCGTCGCCGCATCCTTGGTAACCTCTAGATTCGTTGGAATCCCAGAGACAACCGCCAGTCCCTTATACTGGGCCAAAAGTGCCAAAGTCTCCTGTTTTCCCTTCAGTTCCCCATCCCCATCCGGAAGAAAATTAATCGTTATCTTTTCCACTTTTTTTCCATCGGACATTAAAAATTCTTTGATACTGTCCACAGGTTTACGAGTCGCATTTACATATTCTCTTATGGGGCCTGGGGGAAAATAATCCAGACTTCTTTCAAGATTCTTCTTCTCCACATATCCCATTCCATCAACAAAAATATCTGCCATAACTTCAAAGGGCTTTAATCTCTCTAAAATTTCTGACACAATGGCTGCCTCCATGCATTCCTCATGAAGTTTTTGGTTTTTCTCCCGGTCAAATACAGCGGCTCCATTGGCAGTAAGTACATATCGGATACCAGGAATCTGAAGAACCTGACCTGGCACTCCCGAAATAGGCCTTCCCGTTGCCGGAAGTACTACAACTCCCCTTTCAATTGCTGCCTGAATTGCCTTTAAGGTTCGCTCACTGATTTGCTTTTGTTCATTTAGCAGGGTGCCATCCAAATCTAAGGCTACCATTTTAATATTGTAATTCATTTTAACTCCCATCTGCCCGCTTCGGCGGGCATACAAATCAGGATGTTGAAAGGACAGTTTTACCGTTCTTTCAACCTAAACCCCCATCTGTGCGCTCCTGCGCATGTACAAATCAAGATGTTGAAAGGACAGTTTTACCGTTCTTTCAACCTAAACTCCTCTATCCTACCTACATGCTAATCTAACACATGACCATACACTTTAAGGCTGTCCGGCTAAATAATTTATAAACTGCTGAGCCGTTCTGCCAGATATGCCACCATGGCTTAACTCCCATTTATTGGCTTCCGCGCAAAGCTCTTCATCGCTTAAAGTAATCTCTGGGTAACGCTCTGCAAGTCCCTTCACAATCTCAAAGAATTCCTTTTGGGAAGGCTTGGAAAAGCTAATGGTAATACCAAATCGATTTACCAAAGATAGTTTTTCCTGCATGGTATCGGATTTGTGCATACCTTCTTCATGGGTCATATCGGAGCGGTCTGACCACACCTCACGGATAATATGTCTCCGATTAGAGGTAGCATAAATCAGTACATTATCCGGCTTTGTCTCCAACCCACCTTCGATCACTGCTTTTAGATACTTATATTCAATTTCAAATTCTTCAAAGGATAAGTCGTCCATATAGATAATAAATTTATAATTTCTGTTTTTTATCTGAGAGATTACCGTTGATAAATCCTGAAACTGATGCTTATAAATTTCAATAATACGAAGTCCTTTATCATAATACTCATTTAAAATTGCTTTAATACTGGTAGACTTTCCGGTTCCGCTGTCACCAAATAATAGAGCATTATTGGCTTTACGCCCTTCGACAAATGCCTCGGTGTTATCAATCAGCTTTTTCTTCTGGATTTCATAACCAATCAGGTCTTTTAAATGCACTTCCTCTGTATTGGTAATCGGACGGATAAGTTCTCCACCTTCTCCTGGAAAAATGCGAAAAGCCTTATTCAGTCCAAATTTACCAACGCCGTAATCTCGGTAAAAATCGGTTACAATCCGAAAAATCTCATCTCCATTTGTCGCTTTCTCAATGGCTTCACTTAACAGCTTTACCTTATCACTAACACTTTTATTATATCTTCTCTCTGGCTTCACGATGGATTTATAATTCAAAATCACATCAAAGCAGTTGATTCCCAAAGCTTCTTCCATTGGTTTAAAATCAAAATCAAATAATGCTTTGAAGATAGCATAATCATTTTTTGCAAATTCGTTGACAGTTCCTTCACTTGCTCCAACTTTTTCACAGGTAATGCTGAAAGGATTTTCATTGGTTGCCAGCAAAAAAGCCAGATAATTATGCCATAAATTTTTATCGAATCCATACTGCGTTGCCAGTTCTAAGAGACGGTGGATCTCCACATAAATTCTGGTAATCAGCGCTTCTTTCCTTTCGTTCATGTCCGCATCAAAGTCCCTAAAAATATCGGCCAGCCGAAATAATATGGAGTCTGGCTCCAGACCTCTGTAAATTACCAATTTTGACGTTTCACGAAACATTCCTTTTCTCCTGTCTGTCTGCAAATTTTATAATCAATTCCATTCTATAAATCAGTCAAATTAGTAAGCACCAGATTATGTATTTCTTTTGCTTTTACCTCAAAACTACTGGTAAATCCACTTTTAGAAAACAGATAATAATAATCCGGCTCCACACCAGCCTGCTTGTTCAGGGCAAGAAGGTCCATAAAATCCTGCTCTGCCATAGGCTCTCTATCCCATTTACACTTTCCGACAAATAGGCTTTTATCTTTTCCTTCTCCCATAAAATCAATAGTACCTTCTTTTCCATACCACTCGCCCATCTGCTCAATTTCAAACGGTAACTTTTGATAGTCGCTCATTAACTGAAAATATTCCTGACACACCGTAACAAAATATTGACTCAAATATTCATCCAAAAAAGGTGCAATCTTTTCATTATAAACTCGTTCCGCTTGGCGATTTTCTATATTGGAAAGATTGGGAAATACAAAACGATACCAAAAATGAAGAAATCGGTCTTTAATCCGGTAAAGGCCCTTCTTCGTGTTTTCTTTCCCTTCTGTATCATAGGAGAATACCTTTTCCACCACATCCAGCTCAATTAAGTTCTTAATATATACACTGATTTTTGCCCGACTAAAACCAGTCCGTGCATAAATATCATTCAGCTTCAGCTTTCCACCAGCCAAAGTCGCAAGAATCGTATTATAGAGAGCAAGCTCTCGAAGCTCTGTTTTTAAATAATTCTCTGCTTCCCGATAAAGTCTTCCGTCTTTATGGAGAAAAAGAGCAATTATATTTTCCTTCCTCGTTCGTTTCTCGTTCCAAAAATTTAATTATCCCGGAACGCCACCTAAAATGCCATAAACACCAATGGATTCTTCGACTGAATAGTTGGGAAAACGGGTTACAACATCGGGAAAAGTAAACTCTTTTATTTTCAAAAAGGCCGAAATCTGCAGGGCTGCCCTGCCGATTTCACTAACCATATTATTTTCGACCCAGTTGATGGAAGAGCTGACTAAAACAATCATAAGCTTGTGGTCAGGATGTACTTCATTCAAGACCGACAAAACACCCTCCATAAAGTATTCGGTATTTTTAATAATCTGGTTGAATTCATCCACTACAATCAGAGAATAGTCTTTGGCACCTGCTGAAAAAAGGGATGCAAAAGAAAGGTCTGTTCCTTCCACACCATAGTTTTCCTGCCATTCCTTTTTCAGTGTTAAAAGCTGTTCCTTTTCGGAGCATTCTCTGGCACTGTAATACAGGCATTTTTTATTCAGACCAAAGCCACGAAGTAATTCTGTTTTGCCGTTTCCTTTTCTTCCATAAACAATGATTAAATTATTTTCCGGGCGGCTGTAATATTCCGTCAGAAACTTAATCTCCTGTGCTCTCCCAACAAACACGTTCTCACTACCTTTCCTACATTCTTTCTGGAGCCTCAATCGCCAGCAGCTCAATGCATTGGTTCAACATATCTAAAGTATACCCGATAAGTGCTATCCAGGAAGCCTGCTTTTTCTCATCTTCTTCTGCAATAATCTTGTTTTCATGATAAAACCGATTAAAGGCATTGGATAAATCATAGGCAAATTGGCATATCTTATGTGGTGCATTCTCAGAAAATGCATTCTCAATCATCTCATTGAATTTGATCAATTCCAGCATTAACAGGTTTTCACTTTCGTTCTCTGCTGGAGCAATTAATGTCTCAGAGGAGATTTCGCCCTTCTGTTCACGATACTTGTTCAGGATGGATTTGATCCGGACAATGGTGTATAATATATATGGTCCCGTATTGCCTTCAAAGGAGGTAAAGCGCTCCATATCAAAGATATAATCTTTTGCGGCCTGATTGGACAAATCTCCGTATTTAATCGCTGCGATTCCTACCTTCTTGGCAATTTCTCTTGCTTCCGCTTCCGGAATACTGCGATTCTCACAAATTTTTTCATATACCGCTTCATTTACATCAGAAATCAAATATTCCAGACGAAGCACACCCCCATCTCTGGTTTTAAATGGCTTGCCATCTTTTCCATTCATGGTTCCAAAACCTATAAAGGTTAAATTCATGTTTGCATCCACAATTTTTGACTTCTTTGCAGCCCGGAATACCTGTTCAAAATGAAGCCCTTGACGCTTGTCTGCTAAGTATGTTACAGCCTGCGGCTGATAATTCTTTACACGATCCACCAAGGTAGCTAAATCGGTCGTTCCATAAAGAGCCGAACCATCTGATTTCAAAACGATACAAGGCGGAATCTCTTTATTATCCGTTTCCTCCTGTACATCGATTACCAAGGCTCCATCACTAAGATAAGCATAGCCGCCATCTTTTAAAGACTGTACCATATCCGGGATTAATACTTCAACATCACTTTCACCCTTCCACAGTTCGAAGTTTACATTCAAATTATTATAATTCCGTTTTAAATCTTCGATTGATACATGACAAATATGTTTCCAAAGGGCAGTATATCCTTTATCGCCTCTTTGAAGACGTAGCGTATTATTTCTAGCTTCGTCTTTATACGCCTCATCTTCCTTTGAAAGTGCACTTGCTTTTGGATAAATGAGTTCCAGCTCCGCCATGGTAAAAGGTGGTTCTGCCGGATATTCACCCTGATAATTTTCATCAAAATACGGTAACTCTGGTTTTTGTTTCTTAAGCTCCGTAATAATCAGCCCCATTTGCAAGCCCCAGTCACCCAAATGAGTATCACCAATCATATTATGCCCCACAAACCGACCAATTCGCTTTACACTCTCACCAATAATTGCGGATCGCAAATGCCCTACGTGAAGCGGTTTGGCAATGTTAGGTCCGCCGTAGTCAACCATGATAGTCATGGGATTTTCTACCTGAGGTACACCAAACTGGCCCTCTTTCTTCATAGCGTTTACATAATCCGTAATATAAGCCTCTTTTAATGACATATTAATAAATCCTGGATTGATTGCACTAACTTCTTGAAAACTTCCACTGTTTTTCAAAATTTCCACTACCTCATTGGCAATCAAGATTGGAGCTTTTTTATATTCTTTTGCCGCAGCTAAAGCTCCATTACACTGATACTGGCAAAGATCCGGTCGATCCGAAAGCTTTACCATTGCGAATTTTTTATCATAACCCACCTGGGAAAATGCATCTGTTACTTCTTCTTTGATTAATTCCAGTATTTTCTTCATATTTTAATACTCCTCCTCTATCTATGCTCTTTTCACACATCTTTTAATCAATGTGTGAACGATGACTTTTCTTTTTCTTTTTGATTCTTATCTCAACATTTTGGCACAATACTGCTTTTCTATCATATAACATTACTTTCCTTTTGTCTAGATTTTCCAGAAAATTAAACGCAACGAAAACACACTCAAAGCGTCGTTCCGCGTTATTCTAAAATAACCATCTCGCCAAATCAGAAGTCCTACCGCCCGCATAAATACGATGCTGTAGGACTTTTGATTTGGTTTAAAATTTTAGTTCTCACTTATTCCATGGTTCGGATTCTTTCAACAACACTGTTTTGTTTCCTTTCATGACGATACAAAAATAAAGAAGAAAAGTCCTTTTTTAAAAGTTTTCCTTCTTTATCTTCATTTTAAAACTTTATCACAGTTGCTTTCGAACAATACTTCTCTTTTGTACTTATAATTAATTTGGAAGTCCGTTCATTTCATTCTGCATCAACGCCAGGTTAACAATCTCAAGTCCAAATATCTGAAGAATCAGATAAATAATGGCATTGTCAGATCCCGTTGGAATGCCTTTACGAATCTTCGCATTCTGAATCAGCTGTCCCATCTTATACGCCCAATAAATCCCGTAAATTCCACAGGTTATTATCGTAAGTAAAAAGCAGACCACACCAGATGTGAAGTGTTCCTCGCTTACTGCTACGATATCATCGGTTAATACAATAAACCAATAAATCATGTAGATACCGCAGGTCACGATTGATAAAATAATTGATAAAGCAATGTCTCTTTGTTTCATTTTATATCCTCCCATTAACGTGTTTACAATATAACTTTAAGAGATTGTTTATCTTTTGTCAATGGAATTTCGGTAATTTATTACATTTGTCATGGTAACATTTTACATTCATCCAAGTAAAGAAAGGGTTATCTCCTACTCGCATGCGCCCCACTACAGAATGCCTTGCATAAAGACAAAAGGAGGCTCTTGCTTGTGGCTGATTACTCACCATTTGCAAAAGCCTCTTCATACCTCTTATTTACTTGGAATTATAATTTTTTGACCAGTCTTAATCTGATCTGCTTTTTTGATTGTGTCTTTGTTTGCATCATAAATAACAGTCCATTTTGTTCCAGTCTTATAATATTTCTGAGAGATTTTCCACAAGGAATCACCTGGAAGTACGATATAGATTTCCGTATCGGCTGGCTTAACTGTTTCTTCTGGTTTAACTGCCTTATCTGGCTTAACCGCTTTATCTGTTTTTGGTTTCTCGCTTAGAATTGTAATACGTCCATCGCCTTTTGGATTAGCATATTTCTTACCGACTACACCACCTAATGAATCTGTAATATAGTTAATAAGTACCGCATTGTCAATCATTACACTGTCCTTAAGAAGCTTATTGTTCTTAAACATTACATAACCATCTCCACCATTCTTAAGCATATAATTGTGAGATGCTAATTTATAAGTTTTCTTTAAATCCAGTGGTTTGCCCCCTACCGTTACATCGCTGACACGGTAATCCCCTGCCACCTTCACAAACTCCTGCTGTTCGGTAAGAACAACAGAGGATGGGATATAGGTGTTAATGGTATAAGTCAGTCCAGAAACCTGAAGAAATCCACCATTTTCATCCGGGCAAGTACGAGCGCCCATTTCCAAAGCATCTAAGATCTGCTGTCCAGTCGCTTCCACCAAACAAGCTTCATTTCCAAAAGGATGTACGGCGATAATCTCGCCATAGGTTACATCCCCTTTTTCAATGTTGGCACGAACACCACCACCATTTACAAAGGCAATGTCAGCCCCCAACATGTTACGATATGCATCCGCACACAAGTCGCCCAGGTTGGTTTCTGCACTACGAACAGCACGATTGCCGGTATCCGGATCATTTACAGTAAGCGCTACCTTTGACTCTGCTACAACAGCATTTAACAAAACCGCAAACTCATCGTTAATCTCTTTGATAAAAGCACCGATTGTTGCATCTTGTCTGCGATAGTCAGTCACTAAACTACTGGTTATTTCGCCAGTTTTAGTGTCAATGATAACCTGTCCAATCGCCGCCAGCTTAGTTCCAGTCTGAGCGGCAACCACCTCTTTGCCATCTTTATTCTTAACCATCTTGCTAAAGGTGCTGTGTGAATGTCCATCTAAAAGTACATCAATACCTGTCGTATTTTTAATCAATTCAGTAGAGGTCCATGGAGAGCTCTGTGAATCGATTCCTAAATGAGTCAGAGCAACCACATAATCAGCACCAGCCTTACGAGCTGCATCTACCGACTTTTGAACATTCGTATATAAATCTTTGCCTTTATTTCCCTGAGAAAAGCTATAGATATAATTTCCCTTTGCATCCTGGAAATAAGCAGGCGTTGATTTTGTAAAAGATTCCGGAGTATCAACACCAACATAAGCAACTTTAATCGTTCCGTACTCAATCATCTTGTATGCATCAAATACCGGTTTGTTTGTCTTTAAATCAATAAAGTTACTGCATACATAGCTAAAATCCGCTTTCTTTTTCGCTAAGTCAAGGAAGTTCTTCATCCCATAATCAAATTCGTGATTACCAGGAATTGCCAGATCATAGCCAACCTTGTTCATAATGTCAATGATGTAAGAACCTTCGGACAGTGTACCAATCGGTCCGCCCTGAATGGCATCCCCCACATCAACAAGCGTAACATTCTCTGCGCCATACTTGGCTTCCATTTCCCCCTTATAGGCTGCTACACCAGTATAACCAGTGGCAGTCACTACGCCGTCTTCTCCTGCAGCACGGTCAATACCGCAATGCACGTCATTGGTATGTACAATGACAATCTTGTCACTCTCAGCCGCCAATGCCGCTGTCGGAATTGCCATAGATACAACCATGACCAGACTTAAAACCAATGACATAATTTTTCTGTTTCTTTTCATTTTAAAACCCCTCTCTTTTTTGTTTTTGCTACTATCCGCCAGTATTAGCGTGATATGTCCATCATACCATTTTACCATTTTCCCTACAATGGACAGGTGTCCTTTTTTCCGTATTTTTTGGAAATTTTTAAAGCTACACCATTCTTGAATTTCCCATGCAAATACTCGCAAATCAACAACTTAGTCCCCAAAATACTTTCCTTTTATCTCTCTGATTTAGAATCATATATTACTATATCGATTTAGAATCATATATTTTCTATGGTTGTAAAAAACAATTAGTGGTATACTAATAATCAAAGAAAATGCCTGCCAACCACACAGCATGCTGATAGCCAGACCACCTGACAGCCTAAGCAGCAGACTAAATAACAGATTGGAGAACTATAAATGTATGCACTTATTACCGGCGCCTCCAGCGGAATCGGAAAAGAAATTGCCAGAATCCTGGCTTACAAAGGCTATGACCTGATCCTAATTGCCCGCCGTGAAGACCGCCTGATTCGCCTGAAACAAATTCTGGAAAACCGTTACCATATAAATGTAGAATATGGTGTCCACGACCTGTCCAAGCGCTCACACATCTATTCCTTATATGACACTTACAAAAGCTACGACATTGAAATCCTCGTTAACGGTGCTGGCTTCGGAAAAGTAGGTAACTTCTCCGAAGTACCTCTGGACAGTGAATTAGACATGATAGAAACCAACATCATTGCACTACACATGCTTACAAAGCTTTTTTTAAAAACCATGACTCATGGTCATATCTTAAACATTGCCAGCATTGCCGGCTTTCAACCCGGGCCCTATCTGGCAACTTACAGTGCCACAAAATCCTATGTAGCCAATCTAAGTCTGGCCATCAACTACGAGCTAAAACGCCTGGGGCGCCCCATACACATATCCGCCCTCTGCCCAGGCCCGGTCAAAACCGAATTCGACACCATTGCCGGCACCCGTTTTTCCCTCCGCTCCATCACCGCCAGGGACTGTGCAAAATGTGCCGTATCCGGCATGTTCCAAAACAAACAGCTCATCATCCCTTCCCTGACCAGCAAGGCGGCATATTGGGGCTCCAAGCTTTCCCCTTTAAAAACCGTTCTCCCAATTGAATATCACATCCAAACCTCAAAGTTGAAGGGGTAACTTTGTGTTTGGTGGCTGCGAGGACGCTCCTAATATAGACTTCGAACGCCTGAACTAGCGTCTTTCAAATCCCTCCGAGTGCCCCCGCTCCACCCACACCAAAGAGCCTCTATACGGGGAATTGTCTCGGGCAGTGGCCCTCCACAATACCCCAACTGAAATTCCATTTTAGGAATTTCAGTTTGTCTCAATTCCGTTTCGCTAAGGCACTCGAAGGGATTTGAAAGACGCTGGTTCAGGCTATTTTTAGTTTATTGGTGAGGAGCTGGTTTTCGAAAGGATATAGAATAAAACACAAATGTTGGAGGGGAGGTATGTAGTGGAACCCGGTAGTGTGCTGGGCTTTAACAGATATTAAGGGAACGCTCTAAAGGTCCAGTGCCTGCCGGGTTCCACCACATATACCTCCCCTCCAACATTTGTGTTGTATTTTATATCCATTAGAAAACCAGCTCCTTTCCAATAAATTTAAAATAGCCGAAAGAGCGGGTGGGTCAATGCCTCCCAGGAACGGCTTCCTTCGAAAACGGCTCGCATGCGAAAGATTTCTGGCATTCGTAGGAGTGCCGAAAGAACTTAGACTTTAAAAATTTGCGTTAC
>JAVBLX010000137.1:0-3677 GCA_031553075.1 Acetivibrio sp. | reverse complement strand
ATTCCCACCGGATGCGTAATAGATATTGCTTAATAATTCTACATTATGTGACAAATTCCTTTTTTTCTAAAAAAATACTACATTTCCCGCGAGTATTTATCTACTATAAATTTTTTAGCGCGATATTCCGGGCTATCGTCCAGCCGGAGTCTATTCTGCCGGAACCGCCCAGCGCCTGGTCAACATAGAAGGCTTTATGCCTGGCCGCAAGGTGGCTATCTTGGGTTCTGGCGATATTGGGTTGATTATGGCCAGACGGATGACCTTGGAAGGCGCTGAAGTTAAAGTGGTTGCCGAACTGATGCCTTTTTCCGGTGGCTTGAAGCGAAATATTGTCCAGTGCCTTAACGATTTTGGAATCCCGTTAAAACTAAGTCACACAGTCGTAGATATTTGCGGAAAAAAGCGACTCACCGGCATTACCTTAGCACAAGTGGATGCCAATTATAACCCCATCCCCGGCACCGAAGAGGACTATGAATGTGATACCCTGCTGCTCTCCTGCGGTCTGATTCCGGAAAACGAGATTTCCCGGGCTGCCGGTGTAATTATAAATCCGGTTACTTCCGGTCCTTCCGTCAATGAAAGTTTACAAACCAACATTCCCGGGGTATTCGCCTGTGGTAATGTGCTTCATGTCCATGACCTTGTCGACTTTGTATCAGAAGAAGCGGCAGCAGCTGGAAAAAATGCCGCCAGATATGTAAAAAGCGGTGGACCGACCGGTGATAACCAATCTGCCATACGTATAACGGCTAAGGGTGGTGTCCGCTATACGGTTCCCGATACCATCCACCTTTGTCATATGGAAGAAGAACTAACCATACGCTTCCGGGTCGGCAGCGTATATAAAAACTGTTATCTCTCTGCTTATTTAAATGACCAGCGGATTATTCACCGCAAGCGCCCGATTATGGCACCAGGCGAAATGGAAGAAATCCGACTGCAAAAATCTGTGCTGACAGCTATGAATGGTCGGAAGGAGATAACTATAATAATTGAAGAAATGTAGGTAACCAGTACATCTGATTTACCAGCATCCCTTAGAAATGGAGGAAATCATGGACAATAAAAATCTTATCTGTATTGGCTGCCCACTTGGTTGTACTCTCACAGTTACAATCGGTGACGGTGAAGTTGTTACCGTCACCGGAAACACCTGTAAACGTGGCGTGGACTACGCCAGGAAGGAAGTCACACACCCGACCAGAATCGTAACCAGTACTGTCTGTGTAAAGGGCGGGGCAATTCCAATGGTATCCGTAAAAACACAGAATGATATTCCCAAAGAAAAAATTATGGATATCATGCACTGTATCAATAGCCTTACTGTGGAAGCACCGGTACACATCGGTGATGTACTGCTGACTGACATTGCCGGATGTAACGTTGATTTAATCGCAACAAAAGATGTGCTCTAGCAAAAGAAAAGGAGATGTCGGCGCATCTCCTTTTCTTTTTTCTTTTCTTATACTTTTTGTATCGCCCTGGTTTGGGGAAATATCACAGAGACATTGCCATGCCCTTCCTTACCTTCCGGCGAACGTATGTAAGCGGGGTTTTCCTTTAGTACCTGCATCACAAACCGCACATTTTTTTCCACCCGCTCATCCGACAAACCCTTATGCTGATATACATAATCCATCATGTAATAGCAAATTGAAGTAGATAAAAAGTCTGCACATGCGTCCAATTCCTCTGGATGATTGATAAACATTTTTTCGTTTTCCAACATTAGCATCCGTTTGACCTGTACTTTAATTGCTCGCTTAACACATCCTACAATCCGTGGCCACTCAATTTCATTTACCAGCTTTTCATAAAATATATGCTCTTTTTTAACAATTTTCATCAAGTCGCACCCCCAGCTCTCCAGGTTGTCGTACGTTTCCCCCACAAGCTGCTGCTTAAAATCATCCTGCCCAATCCATTCCAGTACATCATAAATATCTCTGAAATGATAGTAAAAACTCTGTCTGCTCATATGCGTTGCTCCCATAATATCTTGAATCGTAATCTTCGAGATTTCTTTACGGCGCATCAGTGTCTTCACGCAGTCTGCAATTTTACGCTTTGTTCCATAACACATTCCCCTGTTCCTCCTCTCCAGATCCTGCTCCTGCCTCCCCAAAAGAGCAGGACTATAAATTAACATTTCTGTTATTTATAGCCCTGCTCTCATTCTCTTGGCTTTCCATTATTGACTTGAAAAAACTTGTTTATGTCATAATTATAGCTTTACTGAGTCGAAAACGCAACCTAATTATGGATATTTTTTACATTTTTTACCATTTGTCTAAACGGAGATTTTTTAATTTACATTAATTTAAAATCTTTAAAATCAATCCGACCTTTCCCTTGATAGCGGAAATACAACGCATGTTTGCCATCTGGAATCTTAATATTATCCTCAAACAGTTTCCACTCTTTAGAAGAATGTATTTGGATTTCTCCCAGTGGTGCTCCTGTTAAAGAGGTTGAAATCAATAATCTGCCTTTTGCTTTTCCTCTCACCTGTACGGCTACTTTCTTTGTATCGGAAAAAATAAAGTATTTAAATACTGCTACCATGCCATCTTTTCCATTGGTTATATATTGAAATGGAATTTTTTCTTTGCTATCCGGATCATAATCCTCTTGATCCTGGGTCAAGTAGGGATGTCTTTTCCCCATTGCCAGTGGATGAGAAATAGCTGGTGTCTTTTTTCCAAAAAGGTTGCATACCATACTGACGGAATAGCTGCCTTTTCCTTCTAATGGTTTCTGATTAAGACCACAGGAAGTCATTTCTACCTGTGGAATACTGCCGTCTTCTAAAATCTCAATCTTTTCAGCACAGCCCTGCCTGGAAAACATAGTTCGGTTTGTCTGGCGATGATAGAAAATATACCAGTTACGATTGATACATTCAATTCCTCCATGATTATTACCATAGCAGTTCATAGGGCTATTCCGATTGGTGTCAGGAAATATATCACAGTTGCTGATGATAACCCCACCATAAGTGAATCCCTCATCTGGACATTCACTTACAGCATAGCAAAGCTCATGGAGGTTAACAGACGAATACACCAGATAGTATTTTCCTTTTATTTTGCGAATGGAGCTCGCTTCAAAGAATTCATGCCCAGTAAACTCACCTGCAATATCACCTAAAACAGGCAATAATTTCTTTGGTTCTGTTCTCATGGTTACCATATCATCCTCTAAAGTCATAACTACAGATGCTTTTGCTTCTCTCCCTATGGCCCCCTTGGTTCTTGGTCCATTTCCTGCATAAAGGTAAATGGAACCATCATCATCAATAAAAACGCCTGGATCAAAAGGGATGGTATCACCTTTCCGATTCCCCAGTGGAACTCCTTCTTTGTCTTTTACCAGTCCCAGAAATTGATACTTACCTGCCGGTATATCGCAAACTGCCACACCAATTTCCAGTAATTTGTCATCGGGGCAATAGTAAAGATAATACCTACCATCCTTCCCTTTCACCACATCCGGTGCCCATAGTTCATGGTCACCCTTCGTCATGCGAATATCTTGATTTTTACGATATATGACTCCTTCATAACGCCAGTTCCATAGTTCTTCAACATTGGCAGAATAGCAAACATAATCATTCAAGCAGAACTTCTTTCCAGCAAACCGATCATGGCTACCATATAGGTATACTCTAT
>JAVBLX010000151.1:0-15599 GCA_031553075.1 Acetivibrio sp. | reverse complement strand
AGCAGGTTTAGGGGTTCTTGACGAATCCTCGATAACCTAGGGGGAAATGCCCATGGACGGGCATTTCAGAGTGAGTGGACAAGGATGTCCATCGAACTCGACCCGCAAAGGGCCACTGTCTAGTGGATTCGTCTTAGAACCTCTTAACCTGCGGAACTGGAGTGTTTTCCACCACCAAGTCTCTTTTCTGCGCCCTTTCCATTGCCCCTCATCCAGCGTACGGGTTCCATCACCCCCCAGTTTGTCACCTAAATCCCAAGTCTTTATTCATAGAACACTTCCTGCAAAAACAATCCCTTAGCCTCCGCCGTAGGTCCTGCCAATTCACGGTCTTTGCCATCAAGAATCTCTCGGACCCGACCCGGTGTGATATTTCCTTTTCCGACTTCCATAAGAGTTCCTACGATAATCCTTAACATATGAGGCCAACAGTCATCTACCTTTACCGTAATGGAAACTTCATTAACATCCCCATATATATCAAGAGAAAAAATCTCTCTTTCTGTAGATTTCTTCATTCTTTTATTATCGGAACAACTTTTAAAATCCTGTTTTCCGATAAATTCCTTTGCTGCCTGCTTCATTGCTGCTACATCAAGACGGTCAAAGCTGTAGTAATTATATTTACGGTCAAAAACAGAAGCTACTTCTCCCATGGTAATCTTGTACTCATAAGAAAAAGCTTTTGCATTGAAGGAACTGTGAAAACGCTCTGGCACCTCCCAGACCTCCATTACGGCAATATCTCGTGGCAAATACCGATTCAAATAATGTTTTATTTCATATAATTTCTTTTCGGAATTTGTTTTGTAGTTAGCAATCTGCCCATAAGCATGTATTCCTGCTTCCGTTCGAGCTGCCCCGATTAATTCCACAGTTTCGTTTTCCATTTTATTTAGTACTTCTTCAACTTTTTCCTGTATGGTTGTGGCTTTTAGATTTCCTGGCTGTCTTTGCCAACCGTCATAGCGGGAGCCGTCATACTCTAATAATAATTTAATATTTCGCATAAATTCTCTTTTCCTATTTCATATTTTTTCGGGTTTCTTTTCCATATTGTACACAAAAAAATTTGTTAAAGCAAGAAAGTAAAGAAAACTTTCTCTGAAAACTTTCTCTGACTTGGTTTTCATCCGTCAAAATACTAATTCTAACAAAATTTAGCCCGCATGGACCGGGCAGTCCTGCAGGCTAAATTTTGGAGTATTTTTATGTTGCGAGTCAACATGAAGAAAGCTTTACATTACACACCGAAGTGTTCAAACAGAATTTTTTCTGCCTGTGTGTTCCATAAACCTTTGTGTTCTTTGCAGGCTTTATGGAGTTTTGCAAATAGTGGGTCAGTCTCACCTAACTTTTCGAAATCATCAATTGCTGTAAGAGGCATATTGAACTGGGTATAAGTGAGTTTCTTTCCTCCTGGAATAGATGGAAGATTGATGGTTGCATCTGCGATGCTGTCAATACCACCTACATGGGTTACCATAACAGCTGGTTCAATCAGCTTTTTGGAGGACAGGTCAATCGCTTCTACCAAATCATCGGTGTTTCCACCGGTGGTACCTAAAATATGGGTACTGGTATAATGTGTATTGTATAAATTAATGCTTGCTTTGAACTGATTGTCGGTTGGTCCGGCAAAGAAGTTCATGCAGCCATCAAAAGCAAGGAGTTCGTCACCCATTTCTGCTACTTCACGAATAGGTACATATACGAAAACGTCATCATATCCATGACCATCGGAAATGGCTTTTAATCCTTCTACGGGATCTGTCATGGCTGCTGTATTTACATAAACCAGCTCCACACCTTGTTTCAATGCTTCTTCTTCCGAAATCACTTCCCGTGCGCGAGCAATTCTGTCATCACTCACGTCGGTAACTACAATCTTCTTTGGTTTATTTTCGATGCAAAGGCCGTAGCTTACTGCTCCCAATCCCATTGGACCGCAGCCTCCCATAACCAATATATATCCGTCTTTTTTAGTCCCCATAGCATGATCATAATTCTGCTTGTTGGTATGATAATTCGCATGGTAACCACCGATGATACAGCTCATTGGTTCTCCTAAAGAAGCTTCAAAATAACTTTCTCCGTCATAGTTTAACAAACATCCAAGTTCCATGACTTCTTGAGGAATGATGCAATAGGTACAAGCGCCGCCAAAAAACTCATAAGAATATCCAGGAGATGCAAGGCTTCCTTTATAATTCAGGGCTGGCTGCAGGGCATACTTCTGACCAGGCTTAAATTGATCTTTCCATTTTGCACCTACTTCCACAATGTCACCGGCAAATTCATGACCAACAATAATCGGATTCGTATCAATGTTTTGAGGGGCACGCTTATGTTTTTTCCCCTGCTCCACCAGCTTATAGGTAGACATACAGATACTGTCGCTCATTACCTTCACTAAAATCTCATCCTCTTTTATCGCTGGGAGTTCAAACTCCTCTAATCTTAAATCTTTTGCTCCATACATTCTTACTGCTTTGGTTAACATGCTGTTTCCTCCTTAAGCTTTGTTTTGTATATTTACAATTTGCTTCTTCTCTTATCAAAATAACTTTATTATTACGTAAACATCTGATAAATCTGGTCTGCATCGCTGTTTACAACTCGTTCTACTTCTTCCTCTTCCGAAAGGGTCTCAGCAATCTTGCTGAGGATATCAAGGTGTTCGTCACCAACACCGGCAATTCCAATTACAACACGGACCATTTCACCATTCCAGTCAATTCCTTCTGGAAATACCATGATTCCGATGCCAGATTTCATTACTTCCTTTTTTCCGGCTTCCACACCATGAGGAATGGCAATTCCATTCCCAATATTGGTGGAAAATACCGTTTCCCGCTCCAGCATGGCATCAATGTATCTTTCGTTCACATAGCCGCTGTCCACCAGTATACTACCCATAGCTTTGATTGCTTCTTCTTTTGACATAGCCTTACAACCTAATCGTATATTCTTCTTTTGCAATATTCCATTGTCACTCATGTCTATTTCCTCCATTCTTATACGCTGTCAATAAACTGGTTAAAATATAATTTTAATAGTCTTTGTACTTTTGTCCTAATGAGGGCTTCTTCCCCATTAAGGATATCCTCTAGAAATTCTGGTTCTTCAATTAGGGAACCATTTAAATAACCCATGATTTCTGCATTGAGATCAACATTCCCATCCTTGGGAATCAGTACAACGATAAATCCCCGTATTCCCATGAAATATTCGTGGCTAAAGCTCTTTTTTTCTTCTCCGACGCAAACAGCAAAAAGTGGGTTCTCCACACCTGCTGTCCGGCAATGAAGTAGGGCAAATCCCAATTCCGGGATAATCTGAGTAGAAATAGCTTCTCTTGCCTTTATGTCCTGAACCACAAGCTTCTGCATTACGGTTTTGGGAATAAGTTGTTCACTGATTACTTTCAGTACACCATCCAAATCCAAATGATTTTCTGCCTTTATGACTTTTATATTTCGGATAATGGTTTTTATCTGGACTGCCACAAAATGAATCTGGTCCAGCTGCCTGGAAAAAGCGCTTTCCTCCACTTCCTTAGGAATTCTGGCATACTGCTCAATCTTCCGGTCTATTTCCTCCAAATCCCGTTGGGTAATGAGTGGGCTTACTTCCACCATATCAACTCCCAGACCAGAAAGATCCAAACTGCTTACGAAAAAGTCTATCTTTTCGATTACAAAAGGGGTAATATCTTCTCTGGCATAGGTTATCAATTCCCCCTTGTTCTTAACATGGCTTTTCAACTTGGCTGACATGAGCTTGGCAATCCCAATTCCACTTGCACACACAACACCAATATCAACCTTCCTTTTTATTTCCTTTTTATTTTCAATACGAACCAGTACTGCCCCAAAATGCATGGCCAGATATCCAATCTCGCCTTCCGAAACAGAAAAGCCCAGTTTACTTTCAATCAAAGCAGCTACTCGCTGACATTTTTCATACACATCACTCATAGTTTCCTTAATTTCCCCCAATAGAGGATTGGTCACTGGAATGTTATTCGTGAGCCGAACAAAGGCCGGATTCAAATGTCCAATCAAACCTTTGATAAATTCTTCATCACACTTAATCTCATAAGCTTTTTCTTCATCAAAAGCCTCTATCATCTTTTCGATAAACTCAAGTGCTTCTCCTTCCTCTTGGAAATAGCTGCCAAAGGTTGGTTCCGCTCCCACTGGGAATTGTATATTTGACCCTTTAATATGTAGCAGTATATAGGCTGCTTCAATATCCGGTATCTTTATGTCAAACTCTTCTTCCAAACGGATTGATATCTTTTTTGCCAAATCATAGTCTTCTTCTTCCAAAATAGTCTTCAGAAGACGTTCATCAATCTCTATAATATCTCCATTTATTATGCGTGCAGTTGCAATGCTGATGTGAAGTATTAATCCTACATATGCATTATCTGTGAGACGTTTCATCCTGTGATCTTCAATTTGATCCACGCACCCGGAAACTCTTTTCAAAATTTCTTCATTTAAAATCTTATAATCATCTTTTTTATAGTGTTCCTCTACAAACGCCCGAACGGCTCTTCGATAATCCTTTTCTGAGCCTTCAATCATAACTCCAAAACCCTGTTTTCTTACTATGGATAAATTGTGTTCCTGAAACCAGCTCTCAATTTTATCCAAATCATTACTTATGGTTGTTTCACTTACTCCAAAGTTATTACTAAAATAATATATCTTTTTGGGTTCTCTGTCTTTTAACAGTTCCAAGATGAGACGTCTTCGACGTTTTTCCCGGTCGCCCATATCGAATTCTTCTTTTTCTCTTAAAAAATCCAAAACTTCCTGTTTTTTTCCTGCGGAACCACCAATCCAGATACCGCTTCCTTGCTTGCTCTCCAAGGATAGTCCCATTTTCTTTAACAGACTCTCCATGTATTCAAATTCTCTTTGAACGGTACGCTTGCTTACGCCAATGGTATCCGCCAGCTTTTGTACCTGTATGACTTCATTGGCCTCCAGTAATAGCATAAGTATTTGCCTGATCCTTGGCGATATCTCCATGTATACTCCCCCAAATGATTTTTCAGAAGTACCTCCCAAACCGATCTCCTTAGGCTTGGGAGGACTCTTCTGACTTAAATTCTGCCACACAATCTACATCATAAAATATTTTTATTATGATAACGCTTTTCCATTCTTAATGCTTTAAATTCCTATGTACTGATGGAATTATTTGCTTTTAAGACGTTCTACTATTTCATCATACTCTGGTGCTGACATAAAGTTTTTAATTAATACAATCTCTGCGGTTGGGCAACTTGTTTTTGCTCTTGCTCCAAGGCTCTCATGAGTAACTACGATATCAGCATCTCCAGGTATAGAAGAAACAGGTGCATGAACTACTGCAATATCGTCTAAACCAGCAGCAGTCAACTTCTTCTTCAAAACAGTTGCTCCCATTGCACTGGAGCCCATTCCTGCATCACAAGCGAAAACGATTTTTTTTACGCCAGTTAATGTTTTTACTGCTACATTATTGTTTTCTTTTGTCTGAATTCCCTTGGACTCAGCTTTCATATCAGATACTTTTTTCTTGCTTTCTTCAAGATCTGAATCCTTACCAAACATCTTAAGTAATGGAACCGCTACTAAGAAGCTTACTACCGTTGCAACCAATACACCTGCAATTACGGCAAAGTGACCACCCTTTGGTGTCATCATTAATACTGCAAAGATACTTCCTGGTGATGCTGGAGCTACCAGACCGCCACCAAAAATACTTAAAGTAAGCACACCACTTGCTCCACCAGCGATAACAGACAGTAAAAGGATTGGGTTCATAAGTACATATGGGAAGTAAATTTCATGAATACCACCCAGGAAGTGAATAATCGCTGCACCAGATGCACTGTTTTTTGCGCTTCCTTTTCCAGCAACCATGTAAGCCAAAATCAGACCAAAACCTGGACCTGGGTTCGCTTCAAGTAAGAAGAAAATAGATTTTCCAACTTCTTCTGCCTGCTGAATTCCCATTGGTGATAAAATACCATGGTTGATTGCATTGTTTAAGAAAAGAATCTTAGCTGGTTCAATAAAGATACTTGCTAATGGAAGTAATCCTCTATCTACGAAGAAACCAACACCTGCTGATAATACGTTGTTCAATCCGGTAACTAATGGTGACATACCAACCATTGCGATGAGTGCCAGGATGGCACCGATGATTCCGATGGAAAAGTTATTTACAATCATTTCAAATCCAGCTGGAATCTTGCCTTCAACTGCTTTATCAAATTTCTTAATGAGCCAGCCAGCTAAAGGTCCCATAATCATAGCGCCTAAGAACATTGGAATACCAGCACCAACAATAACACCCATGGTAGCAATAGCGCCAATTACTCCGCCTCGCACACCTGCAACATTACTTCCTGCTGTATACGCAATCAGCAGTGGAAGCAAATAGGAAATCATCGGACCAACCAGCTCTGCTAATTTTTCATTTGGCAGCCATCCTGTTGGGATAAACAATGCGGTAATTAACCCCCATGCAATAAATGCACCAATGTTAGGCATTACCATTCCACTTAGTACTCGCCCAAATACTTGTACCTTCTCTTTCATACAAATCCTCCTTCTAAATTAACCCTTTTTGTTCTTAAGAGGCGTTCCCTTTGGAATTCCTCTTTGATATGTTTATTATAGTGGAAATAAACATTCATTTTCAATCAAAACAAATCTTTTTTTGTCACTATAAACTAGTGCCAAAAATAATGAATGCCACAATATCCGTGTTTTACATTATTTTCGGTTTGAAGTGTTATGATTTTTTTTGACCATTTGTGATTTTTTATTTCAAAAAAAGGCATTGCCTAATAGCCTTTCTGTCTGCTATCATGCAATACCCCCTTTCGTAAATTCCAACTTATCCCCAAACAGCATACCCCCTATGCTGTCTGTATAAATGTACTGACAAAATACAATAACAGTAAATGTATCGGATAAAATGCATAGAATAAATATTTTAAATTGATACCACGTTTTCCATTATAAAACCAGATTGGAATAAACGCCAATACTGCAGGTAATTCCCACGCAAAGGATAGGGCTCCTCCAATCACTTGTTGTTGTTTTTGCTTCCGCAGTAGATACAGAGCTGAAACGCTGACTACACCATACATGGAATAATCGGTAGCGAGCAAGATTGCAATCAGACCACCTGCCACAATCAGCCCAAGATAGCCTAAAACCATAAGCACTTTATTCAGTTGTACCATTTCCTCTATTTTTTTCAGTCCCATCAATACAAGGAGGGAAATAAATAAAGTAAAAAATACATTCTGAAATCCTGATTCTAAAATCGTTCCCGTCAAAGCCAGATCAAAAGGAATTTCGGAAATTACGGCAAAGGCTCCCAGACGAATTGCATATTTTTTAGCGTCTCTGGTATGTATAAAGCCTTCCACCAGCAAAAAGCAAAATATTGGAAAAGAAACCCTGCCAATCATCCTCATAGTTGTGTATACTTCTATCAATGTGTAATTCTGTGTAGACATCACCCCATTTTGACTGCCTATCAAAGGCATCAGCACAACTGCTCCCATATGATCAATCAGCATCGTTATGATTGCTATAAGCTTTAATGTGCTTCCAGAAATTCCACGCCTTGTTTCCATTTTGACCCCCCTCCGGATATCTCTTTGTTACTAAATATTTTTCTGCAATGCTTCTGACAGTTCTTCCAGTCTGCTAAGTTCCTGAGAAAAATGGGTAATGGACATGTTCTGTGTTTCAACATTTTCTGCTATGGTTGTAATCATGGCATCATTTTCTTCTGAAGTTGCTACTAAGTTTTCGATTTCATCGTTGATGCTATCAAAGCTGCCTTTTACCTGATTAATAAGAGAATACTCTTCTACTACAACTTTTGCTGCTCCTCTGGCGCTCTGGTCGATATTTTCCAGAAGCTTAAGCAAATCATCCATCTGACCTAAACCACCCTTTGCTGAATTGGCTCCGGCTGTAATACGTTCTGCAACCACTTCAACTGTTTTGGACAATTTTTCCAAAATACCATGAATGTTATTGGAGGCCTTGGAACTTTCTTCGGAAAGAGCACGGATTTCATTGGCTACCACGGCAAATCCTCTTCCATGTTCACCAGCTCTTGCAGCTTCGATAGAAGCATTGAGGGATAGTAAATTCGTCTGGGAGGCGATTGAATTAATCTCATCCAGTATGTGAGTAATCCGTCCCATTTCATTTAATAACTCCTGGGTTGCCTCGTTGGCAGAAGAAACCGTTCCTTCCATTTCCTGTAGGGAAACCCGGACACCGACAGCTCCTGCATTTCCTTCCTTTACAGCCGCGTTTACTTCTTTAAAGTTGTTATCCAACTCTTTGGCAAGTTCATAATTTTTTTCGATAGCTTTTACGGCATCACCGACTTTCTCACTGACATGAACCGTTGACTGACTCATGTTCTCCACCGCATCTCGCATCTGCACGGAGGCAGTTCTCACATTTTCCGCCTGTTCTACCATTACAAAAATATCATCACCGCTTTTTAAAACGGCATTGTTCAATTCTTTTGCGATATCATTGGATATGTTTTTATTTTCTTTAATCTTGTCCAGCATTTTGATGGATTCCGTATACATATCTTCACCACGTTTGGTAGCAAGATATAACACCGCACAAGTTATCCCAAAAAGAACCACCTTAGACAGTGCTGTCTTTACACTGTATTCTGCTGCCCCCTCAATTGCCTGAGGAACTGCAACGGCTAAGATAAGCAAAATCGCCGTAATCGGAATGGAGAAAGATAGTATAACTTTTTGCTGAAAATATGCACAAGCCATACCAAGTAATACATAAATTGCAACGGCTGCTGTAGAGCTTCCACCTACCAATACGGAATAGGTCAGTGCACAGATTCCCGCGGACAAAGTCATACCTAAGGCTTTTACCTCATCACTTCCATTGGACAGACAAAATATGGTCGCCAGTATACCGCCGGTTACCAAACAGGACACCGCCTTAACAACCTCCATACCCATGCCGTACTTAATAACTGTCATAATACTTAAAACTATAACACAAAATATGATAATAATAAGGTTTCTTCTGTGTATTCGTTTCATAATGTCTTCCTCCTTAAAATCGTACATAATTTGTAAATCTATTATAGTCTATTATACACATTCCCCAAAAAAACACAATCAGAAATTTCATGTTTTGTAGAACTATGACAAAGAACAAGCGAATCCATTGCCGCTCTTCTGGATAAATCGATGTATTCTCTGGAAGCGGTAATTTTCCTGTAAACCCATAAATTTTCAAAAATGTTTAAATTTTACAGTTTTATTTTTCCTACATACCAGTTGAACTTTTTTAGTTTTCGTTGCATAATAGTAATGATTGACCATTGGGTGATGAAGCTGTTTTCGCACCCCTGGTTTTACGTGCCTATGTGCACAGTTAGGAGCTTTTATGGATAGATATGTTTCATCACCTAGAAGGGATTGGCTGACGACTTTGCTTATCCTGGCTGCATCCACAGCCATTTCCCTTGTTTTCTTTTTTTATATACACCCCAATTCCCTAAATATATCCTTAATTTATATACTGGCTCTTATCTTAATTGCCCAGCAGACAAGTGGATATCAATACGGCATTGTGGCTTCGTTTTTTTTAGTTTTACTTGTAAATTTTCTTTTTACTTATCCTTATTTTAAAATACATTTTTCTTTATCCGGATATCCAGTCACCTTTATTGGAATGCTGGCCATATCTGTGATGAGCTGTGCCACCACTACGCGCATGAAGCGGCAGGCACAAGAGCTTGCCCGGCAGGAAAAGCATCTAATGGAAGCTGATAAGGAAAAAATGCGTGCCAACTTGTTAAGAGCCGTTTCTCATGATTTAAGGACACCTTTAACCAGCATTATCGGAACCTCCTCCTCTCTTATCGAGCACGATGAAGACTTTTCAAGAGAAGAGAGAGCAAAAATGAACAAAAATATACTGGATGATTCCAAGTGGCTGCTTAACATGGTTGAAAACCTCCTGGCTGTCACAAGAATCCACGGAGATACTGCCAAGGTACATAAATACCCTGAAATGGTGGAGGAAGTGGTATCCGAAGCTGTTTTACGACTAAAAAAACGGCTTCCACAAGCCAGGGTAAATGTCACCCTTCCCGAAACCACCGTTCCAGAGGACTTCCTTATGATTCCCATGGATGCTACTCTGATTGAACAGGTTATCATCAATTTATTGGAGAATTCTATTATTCACGGCAAAGGTCTCGAACCAACCGATTTAGTAATCACAGCTGATGACAAAAAGGTAAGCTTTCGTATAACCGATTATGGTGTTGGAATCCCTCTTAATCGATTAAATACATTATTTGATGGTCTTCCATCAGATACGCAGACCTCTGATGGCCGAAAGGGAATGGGGATTGGGCTTTCCATCTGCAAAACCATAATAGTTGCCCATGGAGGCACTATTATTGGCAGAAATCACGAAAAAGGAGCAGAATTTTTATTTAGCCTCCCAATTGAAGAATAGGAATAAAGGTGCGCTAAAGCGCACAGAAGGAGCCAAGTGAAAGCAAAAACCTTTCACCCCTGATTAAAAGGTGCGCTAAAGCGCACAGGAGGAGCTAATGATGAGTCAAAAAATAAACGTATTAGTAATAGAAGATGAAGAACACATTTCCCAATTTATCAAAAAAACCTTAACTTCAAATGATTACAAAGTAACCTGTTCTTTCACCGGTCAGGAAGGAATCTCCCTGGTTTCTTCCTTGTGTCCGGATATTATCTTACTGGATCTGGGTCTTCCCGATATTGATGGTATGGATATCATCAAACAAGTACGTGAATGGTCCAGTAATCCGATTATCGTTGTTTCGGCCAGAACCAACGAAGAAGATAAAGTAAAAGCTTTGGATGCAGGTGCTGATGACTACATCACAAAGCCTTTTGGTACTTCAGAACTATTGGCGAGAATCCGCACCTCCTTACGTCACAGCAACCGGCTTAACACCCAGTCTGCTCTTTTTATCCGCCCCTATGAAGCCCAGGGACTTTATATTGACTTTGCCAAAAGAATCATCCGTGTAGACGGAAATGACGTGCATCTTACTCCTGTTGAATATAAGATTGTTGCTTACCTCGCCCAGAATTCCGGAAAGGTAATTACCTATTCCTCCATTATGTCCAGTATTTGGGGGCCATTTGCTGATGAGGACAACAAAATTCTGCGGGTAAATATGGCAAATATCCGACGCAAACTGGAAAAAAATCCTGGAGAACCCAAGTATATTTTTACCGAAGTCGGCGTCGGATATCGTATGCTTGATGACGAATTAAATTAATGGTGCCGTTATGGCTGAGGGGGTGGTATCTGCGGTATCAACAGCAGCCGCCCCTAATTCATATTTATCTGCATAATGTTTAAAATCTCTTGTATAATTGTCTGTACTTCTTTCCTGTATCCGTACCAAATAATCAACCTGACTCAAACCAATTTCCCCTGCTTGAATGATATAATCTGCGATATTACTGCAATGATATGCAATTCTTTCATAGTTCGTAAGAAGGTGGTTGAACAGGAATCCCTGTTCTACGGTACATGTTCCTTCTACCAGGCGACTTATATGGTGTTTTCGAATTTCTATCTCCAATGCAGCGATGACTTCCTCTAGTGGTTTCACTTTTCTGGCCATGTTAACATCACTATTTACATAAGCGCGTATTGTAATATTAACGGCTTCTTCCACTGCCTTTGTGATAATCTCCACTTCTTTTTTGGCAACCGCCGAAAAGTGCATTTCTTTTCGATACAAATCTCTGCCCACCTCGGTGAGGTTAAGAGCATAATTTCCCAAACGCTCAAAATCATTGATAAGATGTAGAATTTTGGAAATCTCCATGCTGTCTTTATCGGATAATTCTTTACTGGCCAGTTTTACCAAAAACACCTCCAGATACATCTGATTTTGCTTAATGGTAATTACATTCTTGTCTACCTCATCGGCATCTTTTGCAGAATAATCCCGGATGGAATTAAACGCCTGGTCCAATGTATGTTTTACCAGTCCTGACATCACAATCGAACGGTTCCCGCATTCTGATAATGCAACAGATGGTGTTCCTAATAATCTGTCATCCAAAAAGGAATTTGCCTGTCTGGGCTGTACTGCCTGTTCTTTTATGGTGATTCTTGATAACCATTCTAACTGTTTTGCAAACGGAAGTAAAATAAAAGTGGTCAATATATTGAACATTGTATGTACTGCTGCAACTCCAATTGGTGAAATGGAGTCTGAAAATATGGGAAGATTCCAAATACCCTTTATTAAATAAAATATACTTAAGCCTACAATCATACCAATTGTGTTAAAATAAATATGTAGCATTGCCACCCGCTTGGCATTTTTTCCAACACCGATACTGGAAATAAGGGCGGTAATACAGGTTCCAATATTTTGTCCCATTACCACTGGCACTGCCATTCCGAAGGTAATACTTCCGGTGAGTGTCAATACCTGCAAAATTCCAACCGAAGCTGCTGAATTTTGGATGATTCCAGTAAAAACAATACCAATAATAAGACCAGCCAGCGGACTGGAAAGGGCTGACAACAAATCTTGAAATATAGGAGTATGCTCCAAAGGAAGTACCGCACCTGTCATAATTCCCATGCTGAACATAAGTAATGCAAAGCCCAGCATAATGTTCCCAAAGTCTTTATACTTTGCCCGTTTTGTTCCAATGATAAGAATCATTCCGATAATCGCCACCACTGGCGAAAATACCATTGGATCCAAAAGCCGTACAAAGAAATTATCACTATTAATACCACTTAAACTTAAAATCCAGGCAGTAAATGTGGTTCCAATATTGGAGCCCATAATAATTCCGATTGTCTGGGATAGCTCCATCAATCCTGAATTTACGAAACCAACTAACATGACTGTAACTGCGGAAGAGGATTGAATGGCTATCGTAATTCCAACACCAAACGCCAAACTTCTAATTGGACTGGCTGTCAATTTCTTCAGCATCTTCTCCAGCCTGCCTCCAGTCATTTTTTCCATACCATTTGACATAATGTTCATTCCATATAGGAAAAATGCCAATCCCCCGAATAAGGTAAATACTGAAAATACGTTCATATTCACTTTCCCTTCTTTTTCTTATTGGTTACAATTTTATCACTTGTATCATATATTTTACATGTTTTAATTATATCTTATCCGTTATAAGATTTGGGCTAAGGTTTTGCTAATGTTTATAATAGAAATTCACAATATTGTATATGGTGGGACAAAAAGAACTCGCAATAGAGATTATGCTCTCATATCTGTGGTATTGTGAATTTCAAATCGATCTATTTGTGATACGGCTCATTCCTGGAAATACGATAACCTCGGTATATCTGTTCCAAAAGAATCATCCGTATCATTTGATGAGGAAAAGTCATTTTGGAAAAGCTTAAAAGAAAATCTGCCCGAGTAAGTAATTCCCCCGCCAAACCTAACGAACCGCCAATCAGAAAGATAAGGTGACTGCTTCCATTGGTTGCCAGCTTTTCCATCTTCTCTGAAAGTTCCACTGAATCCAGTTGCTTTCCTTCAATCGCCAACGCAATGACATAAGCATCCTCTTTTAGATGCTTGCCCAGACGTTCTCCTTCCTTGGCTTTAATTTGAAGCTCCTCGTTCTCACTGGCATTATCCGGTGTCTTCTCATCCGCTACTTCAATTATTTCCAGCTTACAGTAGCGGCTGAGACGCTTCTCATATTCTTCAATTCCTGCACTGAAATATTTCTCTTTAATTTTACCAACACATAAAATTGTAATTTTCATTTTGCATATTCCTTTTTCTATTTCTGGTGCACAGTGCTTAATATGTCATCACTCTGCCATTTGAGCCAGAGAGCATGAATGTATACTGCACAAAAAAGAGAATACAACCCTGTGACCTACCGCACTGTGTTATAATCTCTTTTTTTATATTTTTTACTAAAATACCTGTTTTAACCCTGCCACACCTCATCGAAAAACATCTGAAAGTAAAGTTATAATTACTACCATAATAAGGGCGGGAAGCATATTTCCTACTTTAAATTTTTTACCGAAGGCAATATTAACCCCTACACCAAAAATAAGTACAGAGCCAACAAAAGATAAATTGGAAATCATGGAATCCGTCAAAACAGGTGCAAGCAATCTGGCAAACAAGGTAATACTTCCCTGAAATAAACCTAGTGGAATTGCAGAAAATAACACTCCATTCCCCAAGGTAGTAGCAAATACCATAACGATAATCAAGTCCAGAAGGGACTTTGTATATAGCATGGACGCATCTCCTATAAGTCCATCCTGCAGGCTGCCGACCACGGCCATAGCACCTACGCAGATTACCAGAGAAGAGGTCACAAAGCCTTCTACAAACTGAGGATTGTTCTTTCCTTTTATCCGGCTTTTAATCCATTCGCCGAACTGTTCCATCCCCTTTTCCACATTCATCCATTCCCCGAGGAATGCACCGGTTACCAAAGAAAGTATCATAAGCATGGTCCCGCTGGTCTCAAGAGTACCATTATTGATAACAAGCAGACCTTTTAGTGATGCTGCCGCCCCAACAAACATAGTACATAACCCCAGAGCCTGCATCAGGGTTTCCTGAAAGCGTACTTTCAGACCACCGTGAAAGAACATCCCTAAAAGGCTACCAGCTACTACCGCACTGATATTGACAAGGGTTCCCATTCCAATCATCTTTTTAAGGTACCAAATTTGTAAATAGTGGTAGAGTCAAACTCTACTCCAGCTTTTAATATGGCGTTTTTCTTAAGGTCACTCATATTAACAGAATCAGGAATATATTGGGTTTCCAGACATAATCCGTCCCGTTTCTGGTAAGTGTATCCATCTTTTCCCACTGCTTTACCAGAAATAAAGTTTCCAACATAGAACTGGGTACCTGGAAGGTCTGAATACATCTCCATGATAATTCCTTTACTTTCTTCTACAACCTGAGCTACCAGCCTTACATCCTCTTCTTCTGAGTCAAACTCAAAATGATGATCATAACCACCGGCCAGTTTAAGAGGTTCATAATCAGCCTCTATTTCATCTCCAATTCTCTTTAACTGGGTGAAATCCATTGGCGTTCCTTTTACATCTACCAATTCGCCTGTGGGAATTAAATTGCCATCGGTAATAGCAAAGTGACTTGCCTTAATCTCCACCTTATGATCCAGGATGGTTCCAGCATTGTGACCAGCCAGATTAAAGTATGAGTGGTTCGTAAAATTCACCACCGTATCCTGATCTGATACAGCAAAATATTCAATCACCAAAGCATTGTCATCAGTAAGGGTATAGGTCACTGTAAGATCCAGGTTTCCAGGAAATCCCTGCTCCATATCAGGACTCAGACGTGAAAACTCGATGGTCTCTTCTCCTTCTCCTTCAAAGAATTCAACCTCATACATCTTTCTGCCATAAAGGTCCGGGCCACTGTGGAGATTATTAGGTCCATCATTTTTTGCAAGCTCATAGCGCTTTCCATTTAGTTCAAATGTTGCACCGCCG
>JAVBLX010000038.1:0-50496 GCA_031553075.1 Acetivibrio sp. | reverse complement strand
AGTGCCGAAAGAACTTAGACTTTAAAAATTTGCGTTACCCCCACAAAAAGCTATTGTTTGAGCATCAATGAGTACAACATTCCAATGTACTAAAGTGCGAGTTATAGTTTTTGTGGGGGTGCCCTTAGCAAATTTTTAAAGCCTTAGTTCTTTCGGTGCTTCTACGCTAGCCAGAAATCTTTCGCATGCGAGCCGTTTTCGAAGGAAGCCGTTCCTGGGAGGCATTGATCCACCCGCTCTTTCGGCGTTCGCAACCTAGATTTCAGGAGCGTCCTCTTGGCCACTATACACAAAGTTACCTCACCCCTTCTTCCGCCCAGCCAGTACACTCTGCAAGATTATGAAAAACGCTAATAACACCGCAATCGTAATTTTTGTCCACCAGGATGACAGCGTTCCCTGGAATGTAATAAATGTCTCAATCGTTCCTTTAATCAACACACCAAACAAACTGCCAACCACATTTCCAACTCCGCCGGTCAATAAGGTACCACCAATAACCGCCGATGCGATGGCATCCATCTCAAATCCTTTTGCCTGCTCAACAAATCCTGCACAAGTATTAAGACAAAACAGAAAACCTGCAAAGCTTCCAAGCAGTCCATTTACTATGTATACTTTTAGCTTCGTCTTCCGTACATTAAGTCCCATCAAAAGTGCCGACTGTTCATTTCCACCTACCGCATATACAGAACGTCCGAACTTGGTATACTTAAGCAATATAAAAAACAATACTAACACTGCCAATGCCAAAATTACACTGGGATAAATGTATGGATAAATCATGATTCCCTTCCGGTTCACCGTCCCACCAAAGGGAAGATAAATCTTCGCATTAGCCCAGGCAAGGAACGTACTATTCTTTATACTGATCATTTCCGTACTAATCACCGCCGTCATACCTCTGGCAAAAAACATTCCGGCCAGGGTAACAATAAACGGCTGTATCTTAAGATATGCAATCAGCCAGCCCTGTACCAGACCAAAGATAACACCGATAACCAGAACCATCAAGAGTGCCGGAATCGCGCCTATTCCCTTAATTTCCATCATCCATGCCATCAGCATACAGGTCATGGCAATCACAGAACCAACGGAAATGTCGATTCCGCCTGTAATCAGCACCATTGTCATGCCAGTTGCCGCTACAATCAGACCAGCATTATTAATTAACAGATTTAAAAATACCTGCAATTTCCCAAAATTCTTTTCTGCAAATACCACCATACCAATGATGTACATAATAACAAATAGAACCACTGTAATCAGAATCAGAAAGGAATTTCCGTCAAAGCTTTTCAGTTTTTGTTTCATTATGCCACCTTCTTTCCTTCTGCTTTTATGCTCAGCTTTGCTCTTCCAGACCGAAGCATTCTCTTAAGCTCCGGTGATTGGAGCGAAACGATGATAATTACCACAATCGCTTTGTAAACTGGAAGCTGGTCAGCGGAGACCTTCATGGCATAAAGAGTCGTTGTCAGAGCCTGAATGGTAATCGCACCAATAACGCTTCCAATGAGAGAAAACTTTCCGCCACCCAGACTATTTCCTCCTAATGCCACTGCCAAAATGGCATCCAACTCCAAGTTCAGTCCGGCATTATTTGCATCAATGGAATAAACCCGGGATGTAATAATCATTCCGGCGATTCCAGCACAAAGTCCACAGAATGTATATGATAAGAATTTAATCATGGTGGCATTAAGACCCACCAGTCGAGCGGCACGGGCATTGATTCCAACCGTCTGAACATACAAACCCAAAGCAGTTTTTCTTAAAATAATCAACGTCAGGATTACCACAACGGCTGCCACAAATACTGGTGTTGGCAACGGTACTCCTTTGATAAATCCGCCCAGTTGTTTGAAATGATCCACTCTCATGTAAAGAATATTACCACCTGTGATGAGCTGTGCAATCCCTCTTCCGGCAGTAAATAAAATCAGCGTGGCGACCATTGGCTGAATCTTCATTTTGGCGACCAGGAATCCATTCCATGCACCACATAAAGTCCCGACTAAAAGTGCCACGAAAAAGCCCAGAATATAAGGTGCACAATAGTGATCGGTTGATGTTTGCCCGCCTCCAAGAAGGAAAATGGCTGCCGCACCTGCTACCGCACTAACAGCGCCAACAGAGATATCCGTACCACCCGAAGCCGCCACCACCAGTGTCATGCCCACCGCCAATATGACAAGCTCGCTGGCACGGTTGATTACATCGATAATATATCCGTAAAAAACACCATTTTGTATGGTAATCTGAAAAAAGTTGGGTGTCTTAATTACATTGGCGAGAAGCACCAAAACCAGACAAAGAAGGGGCAGAAACAAACGATACCCGATAATCTGTTTTATTGTTTTACTCATCACTGTCACCTCCTGCAATGGCTTTCATAATGTTGTCCTGGGTCAATTCCCTTTCCGTCAGTTCCCCCACCTTGCTTCCATCCCTTAAAACAGCCATGCGGGCACAGGTACGAAGCATTTCTTCTATCTCTGAAGAAATAAACATCACCGCCATTCCTTCACCAGCCAGCTTAACCACCAGCTTTTGAATTTCTGTTTTGGTTCCTACATCAATTCCTCTGGTTGGTTCATCTAAGATGAGGAAATCCGGGTTGGTCAAAAGCCATCTTCCCAAAATTACCTTTTGCTGGTTTCCACCACTTAACTGCTTTACAGGCACCTCCCGGTCTGCCGTCTTGATCTGTAATGCTTCAATATACCGATCTGTAAATTCCTCCTGCTCCTTCCGACCCAGCAGACGTAACATTCCCCGCTTTGCCTGAAGGGCGATAATTATATTTTCTCTTACGGATAAATCCGCAATAATTCCTTCTTCCTTGCGGTTTTCCGGCAGGTATCCCATCCCCGCTTTCATCGCATCAATCGGTGCATTTACCAGGAGCTTCTGTCCCTTTATATGTAAGTCTCCTGCATCCGGTTTATCCGCCCCATATATGGCTCGGGCAAGCTCCGAACGACCGGAACCCAAAAGCCCTGTGAGGCCGATTACCTCACCCTTATGAATATTCAGGGAAAATGGGCGAATGGTTCCTGTGCGCCCCAGCTTCTCAGCCTGAATCAACACCTCCCCATTCTCTCTCTTATCATCACCATCTGCCTTTTTAATCGAAGCCAGATCATCAAAATCTTTTCCCATCATTTTGGCAACCAACTGAACTCTTGGAAGATTTTCCACTTCATATTCTCCCACCAGAGTACCATTTCGCAGTACGGTTATCCGATCACACACCTCATATACCTGCTCCAGGAAATGAGTCACAAAGACGATACCAACTCCGTCTTTTTTCAGCTTACGCATCAAAGCAAACAGCTTCTCAACCTCCTTGTCATCCAGAGAAGAGGTCGGTTCATCCAGAATTAGCACCTTGGCTGACATATCCACCGCCCTGGCAATTGCTATCATCTGCTGCAATGCAATCGAATAATTCTCAAGGGCTGCCGTAACATCTATCTCAATCGCTAAGTGCTCCAAAATCTCTTTTGAACGCTTATTCATTGTTTTCCAATCAATCATTCCCATCTTCCGTGGCTCTCTGCCGATAAAAAGATTTTCCGCCACTGACAAATTAGGACATAAATTTACTTCCTGATATACTGTACTAATTCCATTTGCCTGTGCATCCTGAGGGGAGCGGTTAATAATGGGGTGTTCCCTTTCATCCATCTTAATTTCACCTGATTCAAATTCCTCGACACCGGTCAGAACCTTAATCAACGTTGATTTTCCAGCTCCATTCTCACCCATAAGCGCATGTATTTCGCCTTTCCGCAAGGTAAAATCCACGTCAGATAAAGCAACTACTCCTGGGAAATTTTTATCGATGTGCCGCATTGTAAGAATTACTTTCTCCATGTGAACTCCATCCTTTCTAATTTATTAAATTCTAAGTATTATTAATTTCTTTGCGTCTTTTAAATTTTTAGCATCTTCTCAGGGCAAATATTCGACTTCTATTCAGACCACAAAGCTTAATCGTTTTTTCAGAATACTTTTATTTCAGTTAAAAGGTGTGACAGCTTTCCGGGAGGGGAAATTGCCGTCACACCCACTTAACATAAGGGATTAAGTTTTAATCATGAAAATTGCAAATAGGTTACTAAATTAATATGCTCTGGTAGGTTTGATATCGGCAGCTGTATCCGCAGGATATACACCCTCATCCACATACTGAAGCTTATCTACACTCTGACCAGCCTGTAACTTCTGAATAATTTCAGCTACACGTGGACCATGAAGTGGATTACACTCAATGGATACATTCATATCACCAGCAATCATAGAATCAAATGCGGCTGCCACTGCGTCAAAGGAAACGATGATAATATCCCCGTTTGGTCCGCAGGTCTTTCCCGCTGATTTAATTGCATCAATTGCACCAAATGCCATATTGTCATTTTCGGCAATTACTACGTTAATATTGTCATAGGATTTAAGGAATGATTCCATAACTTCCTGTCCTTTTGACTGTGTAAACTCACCAGTCTGTCTTTCTAACATCTTCCAATTTGGATAAGCAGCCATTTTCTCTTCAAATCCGTTGGTACGACCAATCTGTGCGGAAGAACCAATGGTTCCCTGAAGGGTTACAATATTAATATCCTCGGAATTTTTGCCCTTGGAATCTAAGTACTCAGCCAGCCAGGTAACGGCATTATAGCCTTCTTGTAAGAAGTTTGAACCAACCCAGCATTCAAATAAGCTTTCATCAGAAACATCAATCATACGGTCAACGATAATAACCGGAATACCAGCTTCCTTGGCTTCCTGAAGAACCGTGTCCCAACCAGTTTCCGTAACCGGTGCAATGACGATGTAATCCACATCCTGCTGGATGAAGTTACGAACAGCTTTAATCTGGTTTTCCTGTTTCTGCTGTGCATCGTCAAAAATCAGTTCATATCCGTTTTCTTCAGTAAAGGTTGCTTTCATGGATTCGGTGTTTGCAGTACGCCAATCAGATTCTGCTCCAACCTGTGAAAATCCAACTACAATTTTGTCAGAACCAGTATCAGCTGCTGGTGCTTCTGCTGCTGGTGTTTCCGCTTTTGGTGTATCGGCTGCTGGCGCCTGTGTATCGGCTCCCCCTGATGTATTTGTACCTGAGCCACCACAAGCAACGAAAGAAAATGTCATGGTCAAGGCAAGCATTACAGCTAACACTTTTTTCATGTTTCTCATAAAAATATCCTCCTCTTTTTTAGTTTTTTCTGGAAATATTTAATTTCCAGAAGGTGTTTTTGTTTCCAGAAACGGTTTTTGTTTCCAGAAACACTTTTTGTTTCAGAAACACTTTCTGTTTCAGAAACACTTTCTGTTTCTTCTTTACATCTATTATTTTAGCAAAATACCATCTTTTCACAATGAAGATTCTTTGGTGTATATTTGAAATTTTTAGGAATCTTATTTTAGAAGTTCAATTTTTTATGGGACGATTTCATTTTTTTGGGATGAAAACCGCTCCGGTAAAATTTCCGTACAAGGAAGTAAAACCTCAACCATAGTTCCCACATTATATTGGCTTTCCAGGCGAATGCCAAATTCATTTCCAAACCGCAGAATAATTCTCTGATTTACATTATACAGACCGTAAAAATCCTTCTCTTCTGTTCCCTCTTTACGTATTCCCCGATTGACAATCGCAAGGCGCTCCGGTGTCATTCCGATACCATTGTCCTTCACCCTGATTACAAATTTATTTCCCAGCTTTTCCCCTTCCAGAACAATCTTCCCCCCGCCACGCTTGTTTTTAATGCCATGATACAAAGCATTTTCAATAAACGGCTGCAAGGTGATTTTGGGAATCAAATAGTTTTCAATTTCAGACGGAACCTGAATTTCATACGCCAGAATGTCCTGATATCGAATCTGTTGAATTTGAAGATACCGAGTAGCATGAAGGCACTCTTCCTTAATGGTAATAATGTCGTTCCCCTGATTTAAAGAGGTTCGGAAAAACTCCGATAGAGCCTCCACCATATTTACCACCTCTTTTTGTTTTCCTGCCTCAGCAAGCCACACAATGGTGTCCAAGGTATTATATAAAAAGTGGGGATTAATCTGCATTTGAAGGAGCTCCAATTCCGCTTCCCTCAAGTTCTTCTGCTCCATCTTTACCGCTTCCATAGAATCATGGAGACGCTTAATCATCACGTCCAGAGAATCCCCCAGTTTTTTCACCTCGACGCCATGCTTTATATTGGATCGGACCTCCAGATTCCCCCGCGATACCGCCTCTGTCACCTTACACAGATGCCGAATCGGTCTGGTAATACTCTTAGGAATCAAAGCGGAAAGTACCGTGGTTCCAATGGCTATGGCTCCCAAAAACATAATACTGATTAGCAGCCACTGCATGGACTGGGCTTCCATCCCTTCCCGGACAGTCTCAATTTCCTTGGTCTGATAATAAAGGAATTCCATCATATATTCCTGAATCAATGCCGTGACCCCGGAAATATCCAAGTTCCATATTTCAATGTTTTCATCGTAGTTTCCTACTGTCTTTACGTTTTCTTCGATTTCTCCCGTGTACTTTTCCAAATTCTTAAGACACCGTTCAATGCGCACCAGGCGGGCGATGTTTTTCTCCGAAGTAGTGGCATTTTTTAGATCTGACACAATCCGCTTGGCCTGACTAATATCATCATATGGGTCGGCATTTTCAAACGTCTGATTTCCCACAATAATCAAATAGATTTTCTGATCAAAATCCTTTTTAAAATCAATGCTGAATTCACTGGCTGCCGTAGCATTCCCAATTAAGCGGTCATATTGCTGATTGTATCCCCACACATAGGAAATCCATACCCCTACAAAAATAAACGTTGGAATGAGAATCATATAATAGGATAATCGTATTTTAGAAACCAGACTACTGTTCTGATATTTTTCGGTCCATTTGTTTTTCATACTCTTAGCTCCCATCTGCGCGCTCCTGCGCGCGTGCAAATAAGGGGGAGTGAAAGCTTTCTTTCACTCTTGGCTCCCTTCTACCCTCTTCCGCAGGCGTACAAATCAAGGCGGTGAATGTGCATCTCTTTTAACCTTGGCTCCCTTCTGCACGATACTGCATAGGGGTTACTCCTTGTGTTTTCTTAAATAAATAGGAAAAGTAATGGGGATCCTTATATCCCACTGCCGTACTCACCTCGTTACTTCGCTTATTAGTGCACCGAAGCAGCTCCATCGCCTTATTCATCCGATGATCTGTAAGGTATTTCACAAAGGTCTTCCCCATCTCCTGGCTAAATACTGCGCTTAAGTGACTGGGACTAATATTTACGTAGGAGGCTGCTGTGTTAAGAGACAGCTCTTCGTCGTGATAGTTTTCTTCAATATACCGTTTTGTCATCTCCACCAGGTCTTCATATTTCTTAGTAGACACTTCATTTCGCCGCTCCATAGCTTCCCGGAATAATTCGACCAAATACTTCTTCGTGACATCCACATGAGATATCACCTGACTCATTTTCACCGGATTTTCAAAGGGTCCTTGCTCCTGCTTCCGCTGTACCCCTAACTCCTCCAAAAATTTTGCAACAGAAAAGTATAAATCCATAATAAGATACTGCCGAAAAATAACCGATTCTTCTCCTGCACTGCCAACACTTCTCAGATATTCTTCCAGGAAATAGCCGATTTCTTCCAACTCTCCTCTTCTCAAAAAACTATCCACCTTTTGCTTATCCAGCTTGGCCGTATCCACCATATCCATATGAAAGCCATCCTGACTGGTCAGCTTTATCTTTTCTATCTCTTTGGCATTTAAGAACTGCTCCTCATCCAGTATGAACCGATAGGCAAATGCCCTGCTGGCTTCATCAAAGGAGTGTCCTAACTGCCGCAGGCGGTTTACCGGCTCTCCAATTCCACCAAAATAAGTCACTCCATTATAGGTGGCAATTATCTTTTCTAACTCCTCTATGTAATAATCCTGATTTTTCTTTAGCTCTTCTGGTGTGTCACCTTTTATAATCAAAGCAACCCCGTCCAGATTCCGGTCAAACAGATTAATATCTGCTTTCCCTTTCAAAAGCTCGTCTAACTCCTCATAAAATCGGACCACCCGATTGGAAAAACCTTCTTCACCAGTGGTTCTCCATACTTTTAAAAGGATAATATTATAAGCAGAGGCGGACAGATTAAGATTCAGACTCTTCCCTTTTTCCAGAATTTCCGGGAGGGATTTTGTGTTGCGAATCATGTCATGAAACAGCTGACGCTTTGCCTCCGTTTCATTTTCCTGCATTTCCAGCTTAAACTTTTCCCGGTTCCGTTTTTCTTCCTGCTCCTGAAGAATCTTTTCCCCAACCTTATGAACCGCCTTTAACAAGTCCTCTCCTTTAATGGGTTTTAAAAGATATTCTTCAACCCCAATGTTTATAGCTTTTTTAGCATAGTCAAACTCCTCATGACCACTTAAGATAATAATTCGAATTTCCGGCATGGAGTCTTTCACTAAACGACTTAGCTCCAAGCCATCCATAAACGGCATCCGAATATCGGTGATAATAATATCCGGCCTTAAATTTTCTATCATCGGGTATGCCAGTTCCCCATCACTGGCCTCTCCGCAAAACTCATACCCCTCTTGCTTCCAGTTAATATTATTTTTAATTCCTTCTCGTACAACAAATTCATCTTCTACCAAAAAAACCTTCAGCATATCTCTCTCCTCTCCATTTACTTTTACCTTAAATATAGCGTTTTCATTATCAGAAAACTACTTGTATTTTTAAATCATATGGGATATTATAATAGTTATGATTTGTCATGATATGATAGGATTCCCTTCATGACAGACTTCGGCAAATTGCAGCATAGCCAAATTGTATCTCCTCTTGTTTAAAACAGAGGATACAAGTTATTCAAACAACCATACAAGTTTATTGTTCGTTTGGAAGAGTATCGTCAGTATGTCTGGCAAACGCATGCATCAAATGTACCGAAGTTTACTTGATTTTAATTGAAAGGCTAGGTAACTATATGGATTTAATTACAGTAAGAGACCTCTATCGCAACAAAGAGGAACATCTCGGCAAAACCGTTCAAGTAGGAGGCTGGGTACGCAGCAATCGTGATTCCAAGACCTTCGGCTTTGTCGTTATCCACGACGGAACTTTTTTTGAAACCCTGCAGGTGGTATACAGCGAGGACAAGCTTTCCAACTTCTCCGATATCACCAAATTAAATGTTGGCTCTGCCATCATCGTAACCGGAGAATTAGTTGCAACTCCTCAGGCAAAACAGCCCTTTGAGATTCAGGCGACTTCTATTGAAATAGAAGGACCTTCCAGTGCAGATTATCCATTACAGAAAAAACGTCACTCTTTAGAGTATTTAAGAACCATATCCCATTTAAGAGCCAGAACCAACACCTTCCAGGCAGTATTCCGGATTCGTTCCCTGATTGCCCATGCTATCCACACCTACTTTCAGGACCGGGATTTTGTGTATGTTCACACTCCAATCATTACCGGAAGTGACTGTGAAGGCGCCGGTGAAATGTTCCGGGTTACCACATTGGATTTAAATGAGCTTCCAAAGGCCCCAGAAGGCAAAATTGATTTCTCCGAAGACTTCTTTGGCAAAGAAACCAACCTTACCGTAAGCGGTCAGTTAAATGGAGAAACCTATGCCCAGGCATTCCGCAACATTTATACCTTCGGACCAACCTTCCGGGCTGAAAACTCCAATACCACCCGTCATGCCGCTGAATTCTGGATGATTGAACCGGAGATTGCTTTTGCTGATTTAAAGGACGACATGATTCTGGCCGAGGGCATGCTGAAGTTTATCATTAACTATGTGCTGGAAAAAGCACCGGAAGAGATGAATTTCCTCAATGAATTCGTAGATAAGGGTCTGATTGAACGCTTAAAGCTGGTAGCAGACTCCGATTTCGGACATGTTACCTACACCGAAGCCATTGAAATCCTGGAAAAAAATAATGCTAACTTTGATTATAAAGTAACCTGGGGCTGTGATTTACAGACTGAGCACGAGCGTTATTTAACCGAAGAAGTATACAAAAAACCACTCTTTGTTACTGACTATCCAAAGGATATCAAAGCCTTCTACATGAAGATGAACGAGGATAACAAAACCGTTGCTGCTATGGACCTTCTGGTTCCTGGTATCGGCGAAATCATCGGCGGAAGTCAAAGAGAAGATGACTATGATAAACTGGTTAAGCGTATGGAAGAGATGGATCTTAAGGCCGAAGATTATGAATTCTATCTGGACCTTAGAAGATATGGCTCCACCAGACACGCCGGCTTTGGCTTAGGCTTTGAACGCTGTGTTATGTATTTAACCGGAATGGGTAACATCCGTGACGTAGTTCCATTCCCACGTACTGTTAATAACTGTGAGTTGTAGGTAATAGCCTGGCTTGTCAGGCTCAAGTGCTAATACACAGTCCTATTGAATAAAAGGGTTCCGAATCAGATAGCTTCCTCATATTGAAAAAGGAGCGACCCGATTCAGGACCCTTTTCATATTTCCTATATTTCTCGCTGCTATTCCTGGCCCCCTAACCCTGGTATCATTATCCTGAAACCTTACTCCCTGTCAAAGCAAAAATCCGAATCTCTTTTTCCAGCGTTCCGGTCACATTTCCTACTCCGCTTAAAGCCTTATTAATCGTCTTCATTTCTTCCGCAACCGAAGTCGATTTTCCTGCCACAAGGCTCAGCTCCCTGGTACTTTCCACCAACGTATCTGCTATTTCTTTATTGGCATCGGCTAACTGCCCAATAATACTATCCAGCTTATCCGCTTCCCGATAAATGTCATTCATCCTTTCATCAACGGTTACCGCATCCATAAAATATTCATCACTGGTATTAACCAGGACATCATAGTCAACTAAAACATTTTTATTCGTAAATTTTAAAAGCTCGTTGGTATTCTCGCTCAGGTTTGATACACTCTGAATTACATTTTTACTAATATCCTGAATCCGATTAGCCGTCGCCCGAGAGTCATCCGCCAGCTTTCGGATTTCCTCTGCAACAACCGCAAATCCGCGTCCAGCCTCACCAGCCCGTGCCGCTTCAATGGAAGCATTTAATGCCAAGAGGTTCGTTTGTCCGGCAATTCCCAAAATCTCATCCGTAAGAGCCGATATCTGCTGAATCTCCTTGGATTCCTCTACCGACCGTTTTACCTCAACCTCCATTTTTTCCATTGTTGTTACCGCAGCCCGTTTACTTTCCACACCCTTTTCCCTGAGTCTCTCCGCCTTATTTTTTACTTCGTGAGCAAACTCCGAACCACTTCTGGATTTTGTCGCCATCTGAGAGACACCCTTCTTCGTAGTTTCCGTATTCTGAGTATTGGAAATCATGGTTGCCTCTACCTCTTCCATGCTTCCTGCAATCATCTCCATGCAGATCGAAATGTCCTCTGTACTTCCATTGGTGCCATCCACTGCTCGAAACACCTCGTCCTGAGCCGTTACAATCTCGCCAATACACCCTTGTATATTCTGAATAATTCCCTGAAGAAGCCCCACAAATTCATTAATCCCCCTGGCTAATGCTCCTATTTCATCCCTGGTAGTAACCGGAACCCGGATAGACAAATCTCCATCGCCATTATGTATCCCTTCCATAATTTCCTTAAGCCCCTTTGTCGACTTCTTAATTGGCCGGATAATTGTCTGATGAGCCAGCAGATATGACAAAATCACAGCCAGAATCATAAGCCCTACCGCCGTTCCTACCACAAAAGGCACGTTATTGGTATACTGCTTTAAGGTTCCCTCCACCGCTTCCAAATTACTATAATAAAAGGTCTGAAGATTATCAATGCATGTTTCAACCTGTCCCTCGCAATTACTCAAGTTACTCCACATGCTCTTCTGGGCCGCCGCTTTATCCCCAGTCTTACTAATCTCCAGAACCTGCTCCAAATACTGTCCATAAATTCCATAAGCCTCCACTAACTGCCCATACATCGCCTCTGCCTCTACCGAATCTCCGCGGGTATTTTGAGTCCTGGACTCCAACGAACTGAGAATTTCTCCCATTCTCCCCTGGGTCTTCTTGATACTATTTTCCGCAATAATACACTTATTCTCGTTATTCGTCATAACATGCTTTGCAATCGACTTCTGAATCATCTCAAAGCCTGTACGCATTTCTGATATTTCTTTATAATCTACCAGCTCAACTGCCGTCATAGTCTCTGAAATAATCCTGATATTATTAAGATTCATCGCCATTACCACCATTCCACTTAACCCGATCACTGCCAGCAGAATAAAAATGAATAGAAACTTGCCTCCAATTTTCCTCATAAAAAATACCCCCATGACTTCATTCGCATTTTTCTCATTATATCATGGGGGCATTTTTATTTAATTTGATTTTTTTATGGATTTAGTTGTATTTTTTATGATTTCCATCTTGGCATACGTTACAAAGGCATTACACCGTTTAAATCAATTGAAACCTTTACTCTTATTTTTTCCTGTAGAACTTTCTGAATTATTCTTCTTGAAATCAAAAAAGTGCTATATTTGATTAACTTTTAATTGACATCATGACTCACGAGTCATATAATATGACCAGTAAGTCATATCATGATAAAGAGGTGAAGAGATTATGCCAAAAAAGACATTTAACAGATTGGAGGAAGAAAAACAGGAACGAATCATGCGGGCTGCCGTGGAAGAATTCCACACCCAGGGCTTTGAGCGCGCCAAGGTAGAAGTGATTGCCCAGAATGCTGCAGTTTCCAAAGGGAGTATGTATCAATATTTCGAAAACAAAGAAGAATTGTTCTTTTCTACCGTCAACTGGTCCCTGGAATATTTCATGAAGCAGATTGACACCAATACTCCCATGAAGGACATGGATGTATTCGATTATTTCCAAACTGGTCTGGAATATCGGTTCGATCTACTGAAAAATGAAAAGACGCTGGTTCTGTTCTCCCAGGATATCCTTACTGGCAAATTTGGCAATCTGACGGCTCAGGCAAACCAGGATATGTGGAAAATGGGCGAAGAATACATGCTTGAATTGATTCAGGTCGGCAAACGAAAGGGTACCATCCGTACCGATATAGAAGATTCTCTCCTGCTGGATTTTTTTCAGGGTGTAACCCAGCGAATGGAAGCAACTATTTTTAACGAATTTTCCTTATCCGAAGCGGGTTTGGAGGTAACAGAGGACACATATCAAAAAATTAATCACTTGCTGGATGCAATGATTACACTATTAAAAGAAGGAATGGGATGCTAATATGTTTATCCAGGTAAAGAATTTGAAAAAAAGCTATCAATGCGGAGATGTGAACCGGGATGTTTTGAAATCCGTTGGATTGGAGTTGGAAAAAGGAACCATTGGTGTAATCCTTGGCCCTTCCGGTTCCGGAAAATCCACCCTTATGAATATTATCGGCGGAGTGGACCGGGCAGACAGCGGCAGCGTTGTCGTAGATGGTGTGGATGTCTGCAGCTTAGATGACGATAAGCTGACCGATTATCGGCGAGATGTCACAGGTTTTATTTTTCAGTTTTACAATCTAATCCCCAATCTGACGGTGCGAGAAAACATTGAGGTAGTAGCTAATATCAGTAAATCACCTATGAATATTGATGAGATTCTGGAGGCGGTCGAGCTCTCTTCCATGAAAAACCGTTTTCCCCGAGAGCTTTCCGGCGGTGAGCAGCAGCGTGTTTCCATTGCCCGGGCCATTATTAAAAATCCCAAGATTCTGCTGTGTGATGAACCCACTGGAGCCTTGGATTTCGAAACATCAAAAAGTATTCTGAAGCTGCTTAAAAAGGTAAATCAGATGTATGGCACTGCCATTTTAATGATAACTCATAATGAAGCGATTGCGGCTATGGCTGACCAGGTATTTCGTTTACGAAGCGGTGAGATTACCGAAAGCTATGTAAATGAAAACCCAGTATCCCCGGAGGAGGTTGCGTGGTAATGGTTCTGAATAAAAAAATAATCCGTACCATCAAAGAAAATAAAGGACAATATCTGGGAGCGTTTCTAATTATATTGATTAGCAGTCTCATGTTTGTTCTTATGAATTTAGTATCGGTAAACTTGAAAAATACCTTTGAAAACCTGTCGGGGGAATATGTGCTTTGTGACGCAGAATTTTCCACCGAAGGTTCTGTGGATATTGCCGCTCTGGAAAAACAGTTTAATGCCATCGTAGAACCCTGTGCCAAACAGGATTATGATATCAAAAAGGGGCAGACCCTGCGAATCTTCAGCGAAAGCACCCGGGTTAATATTCCGGCAGTGGTGAATGGACATTCTCTGAAAAAAGGAGAAATCCTCATCGACCAGACTTTTGCCAAAGCCAATCAGCTTGCTGAGGGCGATACCATCGAAATTAATGGGCACCCGTACCAGATTGCCGGAAATATGATTCTGCCCAACTACATCTATATCATCAAATCCAAAGGAGATATGATGAACAATCCAAAGGAATTTGGAATTGCGGTTCTTTCTCAGGAAGATTATAAAAAGGAATTTTCCAATGGCGATTTTTATGCCATTCGCTTCCTTGACCAAAGCAACATCCGGTTGCAGGAAGCTCAGGTAAAAAACTATTTTAGTGAGCAAGGCATTAATGTGGCTGCCTGGGAAAGCACCACCAACAATGCAAAGGTAACCTATGTGACCATGGAAGTCCAGATGACTAAGACTATGAGTACTGCCCTTCCTACCCTTCTCATGATTCTGGCCTGTGTCCTGACCGGAATTCTCATGCGTCGGCTGATTGCCAGAGAATCGGTTATCATTGGTAGTCTTTACGCCCAAGGATATCGTAAAAAGGAGCTGCGAAAGCATTATCTTGGCTATCCTCTTACCATCGCCGGAGCAGGCGGAATTCTTGGAAGTATTTTGGGTGCCCTTTTATTCCAGCCCATGTACCAGTTTATGCTGACTGCTTTTCCCATGCCGCCGATGAAAGCAGTATTTAATCCACTGCTTCTGGTAATCAGCATTGGTGCTCCCGTTTTGGTTCTTTGCGGCAGTACGGTTCTGATTGTGAACCAGCTCCTCAACCGTCAGGCCATTGATCTGATGAAAGGGGAAAAGGGACAGAAAAAGAGCAATTGGTTGGAGCGTTCCCTGAAGCTGGACCATTTCTCTTTCCAAACCAAATTCAAAATAAGGGAGCAGGTCCGCAGTCTATCCCGAACCGCTTTCCTGCTGTTTGGTGTAATTGTGGCCACAATGCTTCTTCAATATGGGCTGACCATGAAAAGCTCCCTGGATTACCTGTTGAATGAAGGATTTAAAGAGCTTTACCAGCTAAAATATGAATATGTCTATAATGAGGAGCACAACGGAATCCCTCCTGAAGGAACAGAGCCCTTTGGTGCAATGTATGTAACCAGTCAGGGCGAAGACGGGGATAGCTTCATTATCACTGGCGTGAAGCCAGACACAAAGCGTGTTATCCTGAAGGATTTATCTGGCAAGCCCCTCACAATGGATAAGGCAATCATGACCATCCCCCTGGCCAATAAACTGGGGGTAAAAGCCGGAGATACCATAACCGTCATCAGCGACGAAGACTTATCGGAAGTCACCCTGACGATTGATGCTATATCCAGCTCTTATGCAGGAGAATTTGTTTTTATGCCGCTAGAGCGGCTAAACCAGATGATGGGGCTTGCTGCCGACTCCTATATCGGTATCTGGACCGATGAAGCCATGACCTTTGGGGAAGGAGAAATCCGCAGCACCAAATCCATGGATGCCGTAGTGGAAGGCTTTAACTCCCTCATTGATCAGACCGCCGTAATGGTCTACGGTTTAACCGTTGCCGCTTTTATTCTTGGCGTATTGATTATTTATATTGTTACCACTATGGTGATAGAAGAAAACCGAGGAAATATCTCCCTTATGAAGGTATTTGGATATCGAAAAAAAGAAATAAATAATCTGATTTTAAACAGCAATACTTTGATTGTAGTACTTGGCTACATCCTTGGAATTCCGGCTCTTTTGGTTTCCGTTCAGGCTTTATTCCAAACCCTAACGGAAAGTCTGCAGCTAATCATTCCGGTAAAATTCAGCATCGGATATCTGATTCTAGGCTTCCTGGTAGTCATGCTTACTTATGAGATGGCAATCCAGATGAGCAAGAAGAAGATTCGTAGTGTGTCTATGAGTGAGGCATTAAAGGCTGGAACGGAGTAGATTATTACTTTTTCAATATAAAAAAACAAGATATTTCATAGCTTTTAAGCCTATGGAATATCTTGTTTACATTTTTATGTATTATTCGTATAATTCTATGAAATACCTTCTTTGTGCTAATTATTCAAATATAATTTGAACTGTATTTTCATTCGTATTTCTCTCTACTTCTTCGATAATCTCAGCGACTTGTTGGTCAGATAATTCTTCTTTTTCATGTGGTTCTTCCCATGACTTTATGGAATCCTTATAAACAACAAATTTTCTGCCTACAAGCATCTCACCTTCTGCTTTTATCACATATCCATTTTCCAAATCAAATTTCACATAATTCATAGCTCCAGTTATTTTCATCTTATTTCCTTTCATATATAATTGTCTCTATTGCAGTCTTAGGGTCTATAGTTGTTATCTTTGTTACATTTGGATTGTTTTTAAGTCTAGGTAATTCAACATTTTGCCATATATTACCCTCTCTTAAGCTGGATCCGATAACTGCTCTAATTTCTCCAGCAACTTGTTCAGCGTAAGCACCTGATGTTATATCCCATGCTTCCATTGAACTAGGATTATTAAAATCCCATTCTGGCATTGATATACTCTTGGATTCTATTACAGACTCTAACGTAACTCCTCCCTTTTGCTTTGCTATATCTGCTGCAATTTCTGCGCCTCCAACTCCTTCTGTTCTACCAGACCAGAAAAAGGCAGTATCAGGCTCTGTTTTTAATTCATGGTAAATACTGTCAATATCAATTTGTTTGGTTGATGCACTACCCTTATTTATAGTCTTTACTGCATCAACCGTCATCCCCCCGACCTTTGTTACTTTTTTTCCGCCCTTTCTGACTACCACACTCTTCACCGCTTTTATTGTTTTTTTCCCTTTTACCATGGCCTTTCCACCAGTAGCAAAATTTCCTATCAGTGGTATAGCCGCTGACGCCGATAAGACCGCATTCACATTGTCTCCTCTCCAAGCGTAAAGTACGGCATTAATGAAATCAGCTGGCTCTCCTACCCCTGGGGCAAATCCCACAACATCCAGCGTTATCTGGAGCAAATCCAAAAACGGATGATAATCACTATGCTCCTCCTGCCCCTTTACTAGCATGTCTTCAAAATAGCTCCGGGGATCTTCCGAATCCGGCAGTTCTTTCTTTTTCGCTTCATATTCTTCCTGGAAAAGCTCCTGGAACACCTTCATCGCCTGAATTCCTCGTGCCTTAATGTCATTCTTCCCTGCCTTTTCCGGCATCAGGTTCATAAAGTCCGAAAATGTCAGCTCTTTCTTTGGCTTCTCCCCCCATTGATGTCCCTTCGTCACTAAGGTATCATAATACCCTCCAATTCCCATGATATTCTTTGTGGTGATTTCTTCCGCCTTAATCTGACTGATTACTTCCGCTACGCCATTCTTAAAGTCCAGCCACAGCGGATAATCCAGCCATTCATAAACACTACCATCAGCGGAACGGATATAACTATTCAAGTATATCAGCTCGTCACAATACTCATGAATTGGATCCTCTTGACTGGTATACACAATATCCGGAAGCCCCATTTCCATAATACTATTATTGCAGTCTTTAATGATTTTGTCTACCTCCAACCAATGCTCTCGAATCTGATTGGGGTCATATTTCTCATGGTATTTTTCTTCAAACCTTTCACTTACTTTTTTTATCTCCATGTGTCGTTCCTTTCTCAATATGTTCTCCCAGTAATACTGTTTAAAGGCTTCATAGGTTAGCAATTCTGGCCTCTTTATTGTATGATTCCTAATTGACAGGTGGCATTCTGATTTGTTGATCTGTCATTTTATTTTTCCTCCTTAAGTAATTTTTATTGATTCGAAAACCATAAAATATGTCCCCGTGTTCAATCTTAGACAAAACTGTCATTATCTTCTGTAATTAAAAAAGCCGTTCCATCTGAACAATATTTTTTACTTCCCTTATATTTAATATGGGATATTTTTATCTTTTTTTTAAAATTTTTCTAATTTTTTTTAAATTTTTTTAAGATTAATTGCGACTCACTAAAAACAGCATAAAATTTCTTTAGGCAACTGTGCAGCATGAACTGTCTAAGATGAACTGTTTAAGGTAATTGACTAAGATAAAACTGAATGAAATGAACTGACCAAGAAGAACTAAGATTATAATAATCTAAGATAAACCGAATAGCACCAAAGGACTATTGTAATAAATTGAACTATATAGAATATCAAGCACACAAAAAGGAGACATTCCACAATTTTCACTATGAAATATCTCCATTTTTTGTTTGTCATAAGTAAAATATCTCTATTGTGCCAACAAGCATATAATATTAAATAACACTTTTGGGCAATAAAAATACAAACCGTATACATGTACAGCCGCCGCTTGTGAATACCCGGCAGCAAGAAAGCTACGCATTAAACATAACCTTCTCACTATTAAACGCCTTCGTTATAAGTACTGTAAGTATAATCGAAAGAAGTATTGTTCCTCCCAAAGTCATTCCAAACTGTGCCATGGTAAGGTCCGCTGTAATCACCTTCTGAATCGCTGCCGCACTACCATAAACCGGAATTGAAAACAGCGGCAGTGCCATCTCATTATTTCCGCTAAACATGGTAAGTACCCCCGCCACAACAACGACAATATACACCGGCGAAACATAGGTTCCAGCCTCTTTTGCCGTCTTGGCAAATACACTGATTAAAGTAACAATCGCCACATAAAAGTAAACCAGCACCAGCATAATGACCAAAAGCTCTACCATCTGCAGAATAGTAAATTTCGTCGTACCGCTGAACCCAACATCATCCATGCCGCCATACATATTTGGTATGGAAATCACCATAGAAACAGCATATACCACCGCTGATAAACAAGACAATAAAGACAAGGACAATATCTTACCAATTACAATCTCGCTTCTCTTAACTGGCGATACCAGCATAGATGCCATGGTTCCCCGCTCTTTTTCGCCGGTGATAGCATCCACGCCCAAGCTCATCGGACCTGTGAATAACAGCATAACAATCAGATAAGGAAGCATCATGGCAAGCATCTTGCTTCCAGCTTGGCTTTCATTCATTACAATCGAAGTATTCTGATCCAAATCCACATTAAAAATTACCAAACTGTTAAGGTCGCCAATACGCTGCTGCAAAAGGGCCTGCTTGTAACTTCCCAAGATTGTATTTACAAATTTACTTCTGGCTTCCGATGAGTAGTCTTCAATCGGATTATAGTATGTCTTTACCTCCGGGATTTCCACCCCTTCTCCATAGTTTTGAATAAGCTCTGCAAATCCTTCAGGGAATACTACCAATAAATCCACATCCCCACTACGAATCTGTTCTTTTACCTCATTGACATTCTCTTCCTCATCACTGAAATAAGTGAAATTTGCATCAATCCCCGCGGATTCACTAAATTGGGGAAATCCTGTCGGTGCATTCTGCACATATATTGTAGGAAGATGCTGCTCAATATCATTCATCATACCTGACATGGCCTTTCCCATAATGGTATAAAGGACAAACATCAGTAATGCCGGCATAATGAACAGGCTGAATACTAACTTTTTATCTCCAAACACTCTTGCCAGTTCTTTCCCTGCTATCGTCTTAATTCCATTCATACAGCTTCTCCCTCCTCTGGGTTGTATTTAGCATATAACCGGAAGAAAGCATCCTCCAGATCTTCTCCCCCTGTTTCCTTTAAGATGAACGCTAACGTTCCTTCCATTACCTTGGCACCATTGATAATGATACCAATCCGGTCACAAAGCTTTTCTGCCTCAGACATGATATGGGTGGAAACCAGTACAATTTTCCCCTGTTCTTTCAATTTCTTTAAATAATCGGTTACAGTTCTTGCCGTTACGATATCCAGTCCATTGGTAGGTTCATCAAAAATAACCACCTCTGGGTCGTGAACCAGACTTACAGCAATGGCGGCTTTCTGCTTCATACCGGTAGAAAGCTCATCAATCTTCTTATCCTGAAAATCCGTAATTCCAAACTGGGCAAATAGTACTTCCATCCGCTCTGCAATCTGGGAATCCTTCATTCCATGCAGATGTCCAAAAAAATAAAACATATACTTTGGCGAAAATTGTGGATCCAACTTGATTTCATTGGTTAAAAAAGCAATTTTTTCCCGAACCGCTTCCGAATCCTTCACTGTATCAAATCCGCATACCTCAACCCCTCCCTGTGTTGGGTTCAACAAGGTTGCAATGCATCGAAGAGTCGTTGTCTTTCCTGCACCGGTAGGTCCCAGAAGCCCCTAGATCTCTCCCGGCATGGCGGTAAGTGAAACATTATCCACAGCCTTTTTCATGTTTTTCTTGGTCTTCTGCTCTGCCATCTGTTTTTTGCTTAGCTTATAGACCTTGGTTAAATCTTTGATCTCAATCATATTTATCCTCATTTCTGCGCTGCTTTTTGCGATTATCAAGTTTGTTGCTGCAGCGCATACACAAACTTGTGGTGAAAGCTTTTTTCTTTCACACTTCCCTCTTAAAACTTTAATTTATTCCAAAGGGTCGTGCTGACTACGATTTCATAATCGGCTGACCACTTGGTAAATTTCTGCTCAAAAGAATCCCGCTGTCTTTCCTGAATCAACTCTTCCTTTTTTTCTGCGGTTGCATCTTCATCATTATCATTTACACAGTATACAATATAATAGCCATTCTGGCCAGCTACTACAGCACTGGTCTGACCAGACTGAAGCTGAAACGATATCTTCTTTAAACTCTCCGGGGCATCCGCCATGGAAAAGCTTATTTGTACCTCTTGAGCATCCGTATTGGATTCGGCGAAGGTGAAGAAATTAGAAGTTTCTTTCGCTTCCTTCAAAAGCTTATTGGTCTTGTTTCTCGCTTCTTTCTTCTCTTCATCGGTCATATCCACCTTAACTCCATTCCGATCGGTGCCGTGGGTCATAACCATGAGATACTGAATGGTGACCTGTCTGGCTTCTTCGTCAGAAATGTTGGTGTCAACATCGTTTGTGGTGATTTCAAATACTTTATTAGCTAATATGTTTTCGGCAAATATTTGAGTAAGAAGTTCCTCTGAGAGATAAGACTGAACTTCCTCTTTCTCTTCCTCAGAAATCAGTTCCAGATAATCCTGGGCACTGTTTCTGGCTTCATCCAGTTCATCCTCCGTCAGGCTGATACCTTCCTTGTCGGCCACCTGCTTGGTAATCTTCACCTGGGTAAGCAAGGACTGTATCTGCTCCCTGGCATAGGCCTCCAGAGTCTGCCCTTCTACCTTATATTTCCAGATGGAGGTACCCATTTCCCCTTCATACTGGTGCTTTAAAAAAAATAAATAAGCTTCTGCTTCTTCCTTTGAAACAGTTTCCATACCGACTGACATTAGTATGGACTCATCCGCAGCAGGAGTCTGACTCTTCTTCTGATTTTCTTCCAGGGAGATATCTCCCTGAGAGGCTTCTTCCTGGGTGATGTCTCCTTTTGTCTCTTCTTTTTTCTGACTACAACCCGTTATAAGACTGAACGCAAGAAATCCCCCCGCCAGCCACAGGCCGGCCTTTTTTCTAAAATTCATGTTTAAACTCCTATCTGTGCGCTCTCGGACACAACAAATCAAGATGAATAAAAGATGTCTTTTCTTTTATTCTTAGCTCCCATCTGTGTGCGCTTTAGCGCATCTTTAATCAAGGGTGCAAATGTGCTTCTTGTATTTTTAGCTTATCCATTTCCAGTACTAACTCCTTCAAGCGGTCAAATAAATCGTCTGCTGATAGCTTATACTTAGGATTTTTCCAAGCTAAATCAAAGATAAAATACGGGTTTCCTTCCGTCACAAAGCGGAGTGCACCTTGATAGTTCTGCAACAGCTCCGGTATTTTATTAATATCAATCTGTGCCTGGGGATACATGAATATCTTCACTTCATGCCCCCTATGAAGAACCTGTGTAACATATACCTGATGGGCAAGCGCCTTGATTAAGGCAATACTCAGCAGATTATTCACGGAAGATGGCAGTTCACCAAACCGGTCGATTAACTCTTCCTGCATGTCAAAAAATTCTTCTTCATTTTCGATTTCCGCAATCCGTTTATACATTTCCAGCTTCTGGAACTCACTCTTAATATATTCAACCGGGATGTAGGCATTCAAATCAATATCCACGCTGGTTTCGTACCCGGTGGTGGAGATGTCTTCACCCTTTAAGTTCTTCACTGCTTCATTTAACATCTTACAATAAAGATCATACCCTACTGCTTCCATGTGTCCATGCTGCTTTTCACCCAGCAGATTTCCAGCACCTCGGATTTCCAAGTCCCGCATGGCAATCTTAAAACCAGACCCCAGCTCCGTAAATTCCTTAATGGCTTGAAGTCTTTTTTCTGCCACTTCCTTTAACATCTTATCCCGTTTATACATGAGAAAAGCATAAGCCGTCCGATTGCTTCGACCAACCCGCCCCCTTAGCTGATAAAGCTGAGAAAGCCCCAGGCGATCTGCATCGTCAATAATCATCGTATTAACATTGGAAATGTCCAATCCGGTCTCAATAATTGTAGTTGCTACCAACACATCAATTTCACCGTTAATAAAGGCATACATGATTTTTTCCAGTTCCCGCTCACTCATCTGCCCATGAGCAAAGGAAACATTGGCCTCCGGCACCAGCTGGGCAATATTGGCGGCTATCTCATCAATATTATTTACCCTGTTATATACATAATAAACCTGACCGCCTCTGGCCAGCTCCCGATGAATGGCTTCACGAATAATCGCATCGTTATGTTCCAAAACGAAGGTCTGAATTGGTACTCGGTCAACCGGCGGTTCCTCCAGCACACTCATATCCCGGATTCCTACCAGACTCATATGAAGGGTTCGGGGTATTGGAGTTGCCGTCAGAGTGAGAACGTCCACATCCTCCTTCAGCTTTTTCACTTTTTCCTTATGGGTTACCCCAAACCGCTGCTCCTCATCTACAATCAAAAGTCCCAAGTCCTTAAATACCAGGTCTTTGGAAAGTACCCGATGGGTTCCGATGATAATATCGACCTGACCTTTTCGAAGACGCTCAATGGTCTTTTTCTGCTCTGCAGGAGTGCGGAATCGGGAAAGCATCTCTATACTTATAGGGAAATCCTTCATCCGTTGATTAAAGGTATTAAAATGCTGCTGTGCCAGAATCGTAGTCGGTACTAAAAATACCACCTGTTTCCCATCCTGAACCGCCTTAAAGGCAGCCCGAATGGCAACCTCCGTCTTTCCATATCCTACATCACCGCAAACCAGACGGTCCATAATCTGGCTGCTCTCCATATCCCGCTTGGCCGCTTCAATCGCTGTTAACTGGTCATCTGTTTCTTCATAAGGAAACAACTCTTCAAACTCCCGCTGCCAAACCGTATCAACACTGAACTGGAAGCCTTTTTTCATCTGCCGCTTGGCATATAGCTCAACCAAGTCCTTAGCAATCACTTCCACGGCGCCCCGAACCCTTGTCTTGGTATTTTTCCATTCCACCGAGTTGAGTTTATTCAGCTTTGGCTTCTTGGCTTCGGCACTGGCATATTTTTGCAATACCTCCAGACCGGTTGCCAGAACATAAAGAACGCCACTGCCGGCATATTCTATTTTTACATAATCTTTTATAACTTTATCCACTTCAATCTTTTCAATTCCACGATATATCCCCAATCCGTGGTTTTCATGAACCACATAATCCCCCACATTTAAGTCGGTAAAATTATGTACCTTAGTTCCTTCGTAAGCAGTTTTCTTTTTCTTCCTTTTCTTCTTTTCGCCGCCGAAAATATCGCTTTCGGATATAATCACAAACTTAATCAACGGGTATTCAAACCCTTTATGAAGGTTTCCATGGGCGGTGACGATTTCCCTGGCTTGGAGAGGTTCTTGAAAGGTATCCCGGTAGGATGCATTCAAATCATATTCCCGCAGATTCTCACTGAGACGTATGGCCCTGGTTCTGGAATTGGATAAAAGAAGAATCTGATACCCCTGTTTCTTCCACTGGTTCAAGTCCTTTACCAGAAGTTCAAAGTTATTATTATAAGGATTCACCGATTTTACCGTAATATCATACTTTTCCACCGGTACGAATTCTTTATGTTTATAATCCATAGTACTTAAAAGGATAAGCTTTCCTTTGCTCAGCTTGGCAAAAGCCTCTTTATAGGAAAATAATACCTCCATCTGGCTGGGCAGGATATAACCTTTTTCGATCCGTCCCATCATGCTTTCCCGAAACTCATATTCTACCGCTTCGCCTTTTTCCGCTGTTCTGGCTGGTTCATCCAGAAAAAATATACTGTTCTCAGCAGTAAAATAATCAAAGAAAGAAACCGTATCCTCATAAAAATAACGGATATAGCTTTCCATTCCCATGGAACCACTGTAGACCTCTAAAGAATCCTTCAGCTCTTCCACAATCCCCTTGATTCTTCTGACTTCCTCCAGCTTATCCTGTTTTTTAAGCTCGGCAATATAGGCTTCTTTTTCCTGCTCAATCTTTTTAAGACCGTCATTTAAGGTGAATTCCTCCAAGATAATCTCTGCTGCCGGATATATTGTGATTTCTTTCACATTCTCAATGGAGCGCTGGCTTTCCGCATCAAAGGAACGGATGGTATCTACTTCATCGTCCCAAAGTTCAATTCGATATGGGCACTCTTCTGTAAGGGGAAAAATATCAATAATTCCACCCCGGATGGCAAATTCACCGGGACGCTCTACCTGTCCACAACGCTCATAGCCCAAATGCACCAGGTCCTTTTTCAACTGTTCCAGATCCAGAACATCCGCATCCTTAATAAGCTTTAATTTGGACGCAATAAATTCCAACGGAAGAATCCGGTCCATTCCGCCATCCAATGTCATAATAATGGTAGCAGGCTTCTTCTCAATCAGTTGACGGATTACCTTCAAGCGCTCTTTTACCAGAAGATTTCCCCGCACATCGGCGCTGTAAAAGATAACATCCTTCGCCGGATAGCGGAAGACATTTTTGTCATACAGCTTGAAGTCCTCGTATATTTCCTTTGCCTTTAATTCATCATATGTAATAATCAGCCGGTAAGGATATTCCTTTCCCAAGCCCCAGGAAAAATGGCATTTCTGAGAGTCGATACACCCGGTTATCTGAATGGGGGTACGTCCTCTCTCCATGCTGATCTTTGCCTCTGAAAATTCTTTTAATTCCAATAATGGTTCAAAAAAAGTATTCAATTTGAGACCCCTTTCCCAACTATGCTTCCTTCGGTTTCTTGGAACGATTAAACTGATTCATGGCAGCTTCCACACCCTCAAGGATAATCACTTCACAAGCCTTTGCCGCATCCCCCAGAGCTTCTCTCACACTTTCCTGTTCTCCATCCTTAAACCGACCAAGCACATAATCTGCCAGATCCCAGCCTTTGGGCTTATCCCCCACGCCAATACGAATCCTTGGAAATTCCTGGGTCCCCATATGCTGGATAATGCTTTTAATACCGTTATGTCCGCCAGCGCTGCCCTTTGGCCGCACCCGCAATTGCCCCACATCCAGGCTGACATCATCATAAATAATAATCACTTCATCTGGTGTTACTTTATAATAATCCATCAGCTCCCGGACACTTTCACCGCTTAAGTTCATATAAGTCTGAGGCTGTGCCAAAAGCACCTTTTCCCCGGCAATGTATCCTTTTCCACAAATGGCCTTATGTTTTTTAAAATCCAGAGAAATCCGATAGTCATCCGCAATCCGTGTTATAGCGTCAAAGCCAACGTTGTGGCGGGTTGCCGCATATTCCCTGGTGGGATTTCCCAGTCCAACTATAATATACATTTTGTACTCCTTTTGTTTTCTTATAGCTTACGATATCCAGTCTCCATATCCACCAGATTCATAAGTTCTTCTCCAGCTGCATATCTTCCTAAATTTTCAGCTGCCATCTTCAATATATACCGATACGTCTCGTCCAGGTGCTCAAAGCTGCCACCGGAAATATGTGGTGTAAGAATCACATTTTCCATCTTCCACAGGGGATTCTCCTGGGGTAAGGGTTCCGGAACGGTAACATCCAATCCTACGCCATATAAATGCCCTGCTTCCAGCACTTCGATCAAATCCTCCTGCACAATGGCATCACCGCGACCAACGTTGAGCAGAACGGCATCTGCTTTCAGCCGTTCCAGCCGCTCCTTATCAAAAAGACCACGGGTCGCAGGGGTACTTGGCAAGGATAACACCACTACATCTGCTTGAGGAAGCAGTTCATCTAATTTATCCAAAGTCTCCATCCGTTCAAACCCTTCGGGAATCTCTCGTTCCACCCGGCGGATACCCCAGATTCTGGTGCCAAAAACCGAAACCAGCCGGGCAAACCTTGTTCCAATGTCACCAGCACCTACAATCAATACTGTTTTCCCTGCCAGCGTCTTTTCTTCTCCCCGATCCAGCCAGATTCTATCTTTTTGCTGGTCCCGGTACAGATGCATTTTTTTATAAAGAGACAATAACATAACCAATAGATACTCTGAAATAGAATGTCCAAAAGCACCTGTCATATTAGTAAGCATGACATGAGCAGGAAACTCCGGATCAGAGGTATAACGATCTGCACCTGAAATCCCCAGCTGAAGCCATTCCAGATTAGCAGCATCCTTTAAATATGCTACTCTCGGCTGCCCAATCATAATGTTGGCTTTTTTTCGTTCTTCCTCATAACCGGGATTTGTGTTCCAATCCTCCATAAATGTAAAGGTGTACTCCGGTGCTGCATTTCGAAGCATTTCCTGATCTTTTTCTTCTTTTAAGGGTATGGTTACTAATACGTGTTTCATCCTGACTCCCATCTGTATACTTAAACTGTCTTTTGTCTTCTTCCGGTTTCATATCTTTCTTATTATACCGTTTCCCCAACTCTGACGCAATAGAACCTTGCTAAAATCTGGTCAATCATGTAAAATATGAATGGCAACAAGCTTATTTTTACAATATTATTGTAGTTAGGAAGACGGTGTATTATGTCTAACAAACAAAAAAACTTTATTGTCCAAGCCTCCATTCTCGCCATTGCCGGCATTATGGTACGGATTATCGGTTTACTTTATAGAGTACCACTTACAAATATTATTGGCGATAAGGGAAATGGTTATTACGCACAAGCCTATAATATTTATGCCATTATATTACTAATTTCATCGTATAGTATTCCCCTTGCCGTTTCCAAGGTGGTTTCGGCAAAGCTTGCCTTTCGGGAATACCGGAATGCCCATCGGGTTTTTCTATGCGCCCTGATTTACGTTACCATCGTTGGCGGAGTTGCCAGTCTGGTTCTGTTTTTTGGTGCACCTCTTTTTGTGGATGAGACGGCTGTCATTGTTTTACGTGTCTTTTCTCCCACTATTTTTTTCTACGGAATCCTTGGCGTCTTAAGAGGTTATTTTCAGGCTCACGGTTCCATGGTTCAAACCTCCGTTTCACAGATTATTGAACAATTATTAAATGCGGTCATAAGTATTGTAGCTGCTTATCTTTTTACAAACGCAGTCTTAAATTCTGCCAATCCGGAAAATGCTGCCATCTACGGCGCCGCCGGAAGTGCCATTGGTACTGGGGCGGGAGTAGTGATTGGTCTGCTTTTCATGCTGTTTGTCTATAAGCTGAATCGTTCCTTTATCCATCGGCGGCTGGCTAAAGATGTACATGAAGAGGTTGAATCCTACTCTTCCATTTTTCGAACCATCTTCTTTTTGGTGACACCAGTTATTTTCAGTACCTTTGTATACAACTGCAGTACTGCTCTTGATATGAAGGTATATTATCAGATATCCTATGCTGTGAAAAGCTTTACCGATGAAATGGCAAATGTGCAATATGGTATATTCTCGACCAAATTTATGGTATTAATGAATGTCCCGGTTGCCCTTGCCTCCTCCTTTTCCACTGCTATGATTCCTTCTGTGTCCAGGGCATACGCAACCAGAGATATGGAGCAGACCAACAACCGGATTCAGGAAGCCATACGTCTTACAATGATTATATCCATCCCGGCTGCAGTCGGAATGTCGGTGCTGGCACATCCGATTATGGCCCTTTTGTTCCCACAGCCTGAATCTCTCCCCCTTGCTTCTTCTCTGTTAAAATATGGTACTATCTGTGTTATTTTTTATTCTTTATCTACCATGACAAACGGAGTCCTTCAGGGTATTGGAAAAGTAAATGTCCCCATACGAAATGCGGTAATCGCTTTAATTGGACACTGGATTGTACTGATTCCTATCTTATACTTTACAGACCTTGATTTATATGCTTTACTTATAGGAACTGGAGCATATTCTCTGCTCATGTGTATCCTCAACGGCACCTCAGTTAAAAAATATCTGGGATTCCGTCAGGAAATCAAAAAAACTTTTATCGTTCCTGGCATCGCAGCTCTACTTATGGGCGGGGTCGTCTGGGCTGCATATTACGGAATCTTTGTGTTTGTCCGCTCCACTACTCTGGGGCTTTGTATTTCCATTCCTCTTGGTGTGCTGGCTTACTTTATTCTTTTGATTAAATTAAAGGGCGTTGACGAAGACGAATTAAGAGGCTTCCCAAAAGGCCACTATCTAGTTCGGGCTGCAAAGAAGCTGAGGCTTCTGTAATATTTTTATAATTAGATTTTTTATAATTTGCTTTTTGAATTTGGCTTTTTGAATTTGGCTTTTTGAAATTGGCTTTTTAAATTGGGGTTTTTGAATTGGGGTTTTCGTAATAATTTTTTAATATTGGGCTTAGTAATTGGGGATGTTTTATTTAGAGTTTTATTTAGAGCTTTATTATGATAATGTATGCGCATAAAGAAAGGACTTCTCATGACAAAACTTGAACAACTGCTAAGTTGCATTACCGCAGCACATGTTTATATCCAAACCCATAATTATCCGGACCCAGATGCATTGGCCAGTGCCAAGGGCCTTCAGGCTCTTTTGGAATGTAAGGGCATTCCCTCTACCATCTGCTTTAAGGGTCATATTGATAAGTTTAATACGCTGAAAATGATGGAACTCCTTCACATTGAAATTTTCCATGGCAATAGTCTTGGTCTCACCGAAAAAGATGAAATTATTCTGGTCGACTGCCAGAAGGGAAATACAAATGTAAAAGGCTTCTCTGGTGATGAAATTGCCTGTATTGACCATCACCCTTCACCAAAGGATAGTGAAGTCACTTATCGTTTTTCCGATATTCAAAACAATGTTGGTGCCTGTGCTACTTTGATTGCAAACTATTTTACAGAAAATAATATTCCATTTTCAACGGAAGTCGCCACTGCTCTTTTATATGGAATCAAAATGGATACAGCCAACTTAACGCGCGGGGTGTCTAACATGGATATAGACATGTTTGCCCATTTATATAAATTGGCTGATAAACAGATTCTCCATCTGCTGGATTCCAACAGCTTAAGCCTTAAAGATTTGGATTCCTATGCAAAGGCAATTGCCAATTTGCAAGTATATGATACCATTGGTTTTGCCAATATTGGTAATGGCTGCTCGGAGGCAATTATTGGAACCTTGTCTGACTTTATCCTGTCCTTAAGTGAGGTACGGTTTGCCGTAGTCTATTCCTACCGGGCAGGTGGCCTGAAATTTTCAGTCCGCAGTGAGAATCCCCTTTGGGACAGTGCAAAAATTATTAGACAGGCCCTTAATGGATATGGTGATGGAGGCGGGCACAGCATCATGGCGGCCGGTTTCATTCCGGATCTATCAGAAGAAGAGGCTGCCCAAATGGCACGAAATGTGGAGAAAAAGATTTTGGAGCAGATTGAAAGCATAGAACGTAACGCAACATAATAATCGTACAAAAAACCGATCATAACCTCATTCGTTATCATCGGTTTTTTTCATTCTGTTCTTTCTGGCTCTTGCACTCTTTCCATGGCCCAAGCGGAACCAGGTACGAATAATTCCAGAAAGTATTTTTTTCGTTTCATTGTCTACTTCTTTAATAGCATTTATCATCTTCAGAGCATTCTCCTTCCACTCGTCGGACAGCTCAATCAAGGTCTCTGCCTGTGTAACACTAATTACTTGATACAGGGTCTCCACAAAGACTTCCCGTTCATTATTATCCAGAGAATTTACCCAGTCATTCAGGCGCTCGTTAAACTGGCGGTTACTCTGTTTCACCTCATCTTTCCGGACAAACTCACCATTCTCCACTTCCCATGAATACGGGTCATGCTGACGAATTCCACCTTTTTCCAAACTGGACACTACATCATATTTCTCCTGATGTTGTAAAAGCATGCCAAACAAAGAAGACTCCGGTACAATCTTTACAACCCGGTCCCGGATGGATTCAAAATCGGCCGTTTGAACCACATCTGCCACAAAACCTGGCCCATCATTGGTATAAACCCGGATAATTTTTCCTTTCACCTCCGGCTTGCACTTCATGGCGGCGAAAACGGCCAGATTTCCCCCTTTGGAATGACCACCGACGATAAAGCTCCCGGAAAATTTTTGCCCCACCCGGTTCAAATACCGCACTGCCATTAGCTGAGAAGGAATGGGAGACTTATAAGTCATATTAAAATCTTCTTTCCAACCAACAATACTCTCGTCAGTGCCACGATAAGCAATATAAGGTGTACCATCCTCCAAATAAAAGGTAATGGCTGAAAACTGTATTTCCTGCTCATTGTCAATTAAGTTAACGTAATGATTGAGCTTTAAATTCTGAAATCGTTTGCTATAGGCCATCCCATAAAACAGAGCCCGATTACTCGCTTCATATCGCTCATCCGCAAACAATTTTTCCCGGCTACGGTGCTGGAATATGTCAATCAGCTTAACTGCCTTCCGCCATCTCCCCAGCTCTGGTACCATTCCGTCAAATTTCAGGTAGGAAAGCTGGCACAGCAGCAGACTGTCCACATCATTGAAGGGTCGCTCCTCCAACGTATATTTTCCGAATTTCATCAGATAATCAATAATCGTTCCCATGAAATTTCATCCCTTTCCATTCAGGTCCTTCCACTTTAAATCGGCAAAAGAGCCATGGCAATATTAAAATAGATGAATACCGAGCAACTATCAACAATGGTTGAAATCAGCGGCGCCGCCATAATTGCCGGGTCAATCTTACAAAGCTTTGCCAGCATTGGCAGGGCGCATCCCATAACCTTTGCCAGAATTACAATTAATATCAGACTCAGACCAAGCACGATAGCAATCTGCAAATTCCCATACATAATCCAGACTCTGATTCCATTCACAATAGCCAAGCAGATACTTACCAAAATTCCAATTTTGGCCTCTTTGAAAACAGCTTTAAAAAAATCACCTAATTGAATATCATCCAATGCCATACCACGAATAATCATGGTCGAGCTTTGGGAACCACAGTTTCCTCCCGTTCCCATCAGCATGGGAATAAAGGAAACCAAAATGGGAATGGAGGCAAACGCCGCCTCATATTTAGTAATAATAATCCCTGTCAAAGTAGCCGATAACATCAGAAATAACAACCAAAAAATACGATTTCTGGCATGTCTTAACACGGATGTTTTGAAATAAGAATCCTCACTGGGGTTCATCGCTGCCATGATTTCGAAGTCTTCCTGTACCTCTTCCTGGATAACGTCCATCGCATCGTCGAAGGTCACAATTCCAACCAGCCGCTGTTCATTATCCACAACAGGAATCGCCATTAAATCGTACTTTTCAAACTTTCTGGCGACCCGCTCCTTGTCTTCCATAGTATCGGCAGATATAAAGGAGGTTTCCATAATATCCCCAATGACGTTATCACTGTCGGATAACATCAGAGTCTTAGCTGAAACAATTCCAATCAGCCTCCGATCCGATTCCGTAACATAGCAGGTATAAATGGTTTCCTTATCCACACCAGTTGCTCTGATTCTCTGGAAAGCTTCCCCTACGGTCATATTCTTTCGCAGGTGGACGTACTCAATGGTCATAATACTTCCCGTACAATTTTTAGGATACTTCAGCACCTCATTGATGGCTCTCCGCATCTGCGGACTGGTATGCTTCAGAATACGCTTCACCACATTGGCAGGCATTTCTTCAATCATATCAACGGTATCATCCAGATACATCTCTTCAATAACATCTTTTAATTCTTTATCACTGAAAGCAAGTATAAGCTTTTCCTGGCTATCTCCATCCATCTCTACAAAGGTCTCGGCTGCCAGTTCCTTCGGCAGCAGACGAAACAGCTTCGTCAAAGTCTCTTCTTCACATTCATCCAACAAATCCGCAAGGTCCACAGGGGCAAACTCCTTTAATAATATCCCCGCCATAGCATATTTTTTATCCTCCAATAACTGGCGAATTCCTTCCTGCCTCTCTTTTAAATCATTCATACTATGCTCTCACCTCGCCTTATCATTCTATTTTATAATATTAAAATTGTTGGCGTTGGTTATGGACTGACGCCTTTTATTTCGGGAATAAAAAACTAAACTTGTCTCTCTGTCTTACTAATCTATTATAGTAGTAAAATGCTTCTATTTCAACTGCAAAACGACCCGGTTTCAGTAAACGGCCTATTTACTGGAATAAACCGTCTTCTTAAACTAAGGTCGTTCTCATTTTAACTTAATTTTATATACTTGGCACTTACATAACCTTGCTTCCCGCTAGAAAGTTTAATCGTATGCCATGTCTTTCCCTTCTTTACAATTGTAACTTTTTTATTCTTCTTTAAAGTTCCGATTTTTTTGGAAAGAACACTGGCTTTCGAACGGACATTTAATGTTGATGCTGTAACTGTACCGCCCCAGGTTGTGGCTTGGGAGGAGGTTGTGCCCTTGGATGTGGTTACCGTCTTGGTTTTACCTGTGGTCTGAGATGTGCCTGTCGTTTGTGATGGATTGGTTCCTTTAACCGTTACTGGTTGCCCTGCTTCCAGTTTTAGCCAGTCCGAGTAGTTATTCCAAATTGAAGTCAGTTCTTTTCCCAGTGCCCAGGTGCCTGCACCTCTTAAGTCATATTTCTCTACTAAATTAATTTTCTTCTTTATCGACTTATCATTTTCATACCAAATCGTATAGGTTCCCGGCTTTAAAGTCTGTCCATAAAGCAAATATACCGGGTCTCCAGATTTTACCTTAAATATACCCTTGGGAGATTCATATTGAGAATCATACTCAACAGTCCCACCATAGGCCTTCATGAGCGTGTCTGCAAACTTAAGGTCTACTCCCTTCCCCTGAAAAGCATTATCTGAGCTCCAAACCCGTCCAAAAAGAGGTATTCCAAGGACAATCTTATCCGAAGAGACCTGTTTTAGCGCATATTTTATACTATCCTCCACCCAATCAATGGAGGCCACCGGACCAGCCGGACTGTTTTGATAATGCTCATCATAAGCCATTATCATTAAGTAATCGCAATATTCCGCCAGGCTTCTATAGTCATAGGAACCATGCCAGCCTACACTCCACCCTTTTGGGTTTGCAGAAACAGCCACACTAAGCACTGAACCAGTCGGCATTTTTTCACTGAGGGACTTTACAAATTTAGTGTAAAAATCTCGCTCTGCCTCCGTTACATTTTCAATATCAATATTTAAACCATCCAGCTTATAATCTTTTACGTATTGGACCAATTTCTTTGCATTGGATTCATAATTTTTTAAAAATGCAATTCCAGCTGCACGATCCCAGTGATTGGATACAAAAGGAGTTACTTTAATCCCTTTTTCTTTCATGGCAGCGATTAATTTTGGACTTACATTATTTTCGGTAAGCACTCCCTGTGCATTGATATCAAAATAATTAGGTGCAACCGTATTAAGGGCATCCTTCGTCTCACTTACATACTCAATCTGCTTTGCCGCCGTCCCCTCATAAAGATATGCCAGGCTCACATCCGCCGCATAGGTTAAGGTCAGATCAGAAAGGGAAATGATTGCAACCAAAGAACCGCCTGCCAGAATTACAATACTTCTTACCACCACTTTATTTACATATTCCTTAAGAGATTCGGTAATATTGAAAGGAGATGCCTCATCTTTCCTGAACCTGGTAAAAAATTCTTTGGATATTTCTTCTTTATAGCTTAGCAAATCAAAACGTGGAAAATTTATAACTAAATCAAAAGTATTATCTTTATTTTTAACCAAACTAACTTTATAGGCCATAATCTGCTCCTCTCACTTTCTTGTTAGTATGTGCAGATTGGGACGAAAATATTTTAAAATGTCAATTTTGGATTAAATAGAATTAATATCAAGCTAATAGAAAAGGAATCTGCATATCAGTTATTTTACTGCATACAGATTCCTTCTATACTATCATTCCACTACTTAGCATATTGGTAACTGGCGATTTCCGCCCCATGCACCACAAACCTTTTTTCCCCGGAAGAACAGGTGGACAAGGTAATAATTTTATCTTCTCTGGTCACTGCTTTTTCATAAAAAACATATGAAATTTTGTATATATTATCAATGAACTGTTGAAATGTCTCATCGGGTGCAAATCCCACCGTATAAACCGGACTGTCCTGGGGAATTTCTTCACAGGCAAAAATCCGATATCGGTAAGCTACGTTTCTTGTATAAATGGTAAAGTATTGATTATCCCTATAAAAATCAGGTTCCTTATACTTCTTCAGGTTTCCAAACATGCTCCCATTCCGCATATTATGACCGTACAAAATCGTGTGACAATCTTGAAAATCCGGCTTATTCATAGCTTCCATAAAAATACATCCAGCCGTAGATTCCTTGCCGTAAATGTCGGTTCGCAAGTACTTCTCATTGTCACCAGAATACAAAACCGGATAATCCAATATTGCATTCTGCTCAAAATCAATCCAGCCAATAATATCAGGATTCTCTTTTTGAAGCTGGTCAAATTCAATTTTCAACTGAGGATACCATAAACGCTCCTCCTGATTTTCTTGATTCTCTATATCCTCTATATCCTCCCAAGCATTATCAGCAAATTTAGGCGGTCCTTCCGATATTGTATTGGTAATAAATTCTTTTCTCAGCCTCTCATAGGTATTATCTGCCTGCTTATCGTCCAGCATAATTTGCAGTATTAATATCAGGGAAATCGTCATAACAAAAAAACCCGATACCAACAAAAAAACAGTGGATTTGCTCCACTTTCTTTTAACTGCTTTTTTGTTTAAACAATCTGCTGCCAGCCACATGATTAGGACTATAATAAAGATTGCAGCTATGGCTATTTTCCCCCGCATTGTTCCAAGAAATAAGGATATCCGGGCAATTCCCCGGATCCCAAACTGTACTTTTCCCAAAACCCTTTGAAACTTTACCGGCTCCTTGTCTTCCACCGGATTGGCATCTCCCTTGGTGATAAAGGCCTGATTTTCTATATCAACCTCCATTACCCTGTGGGTCATGACCTTAGTGGTATCCGAACCCAGGGTATAGGTAATCACATCTCCAACCTTAATTTCCTCTGGATTTGTCTTTTTCGCATAAACCACGGTATCAATTGCATAATCCGGTTCCATGCTCCCTGACTCCACTCCATACAGCTGGTATCCCCATATCCTTGGAAGGGTAAAGGGTATGCTAAGAATTGCTAACGCAGTCATGGTGACAATTCCCGTCCAGTTAAGAAACCAGGCTATTTTTTTCCGCATATTAATTTCCTTCCACATTGGTATTTCACCAACCAGTAATTACACTGCCGGTTCGCGTGGGCGAAAAATTGTCCGCCTGTATCAGCTCCGCTGTGACGTTCATCTGAAATGTAATGCCGGCAACATCATTCCCCCAAACTGTGGGAATTCTTACTTGTTCAAATATTTTTGTGGAATCCCCAGGACTTAGTACATTATTATAATAAAAATAACCGTCCGCTGCTTTTTTGTTCCATCCACTATTTAATTCAAGAAGCTCCTCCAGTTGTGAAACTTGGGAAGCATTAAGACCCGTATAGCCAATCCGGATTCGTACATAGGATCTTTCCGAATTGGCTGCCAGAGTTACCTTTGGGTCCTTCGCTAATACCTGACCAGGCTTAACATCATCATAATCTAAACCTGTCGTTCCATCACTTCTTTTGGTTTCACCAGTTTCAGTCAGGCTCCCACTCACGCTTCCCATGGTTATTACATTATTAACAGTTGCCCGATCTGTAAAATAGGCCAGTGTGCCCCCGAACGAGAGGGCACCAGCCAACACTAAGGACGTAATGGAAATTGCCAATTTTTTCTTATTCATCTATATAACCCCTTATTTGCATTTGATTCCATTTCAATCACATATGTGCAAACTACTGAATTCTTATATTGGTTTATTTGAAGATTTCCGGAAATGCTGCTGTCATAGCTTCCTGTGAATTGTTAAAGCCTAGAGTTTGTACGAGATAACCCGTTACTACAACCTGAAAATCCTGCATCTGATAGGTTGTATAAGTATATGTAGTTTTTCCTTCATTATCAGTAACCGTATATTTTGATATATCAAACTGAATGTTTTTACCATCACCTGCACTTGCTACCTGATCTGGTGTCAAGGCCAGAGAATCAATTTCAACCGCTGTGAAAATCGCTGTGGTAGCACTCTGCGGAGCCAAAGTATTGCTATAGTAAGCTGCTGTGTTGCCATTGGCCATAGACCAGTCTGCAATATTAAAACCATCTGTCGTGCCGTTTTTGATGTTGATGAACTTATCCAGTTCATCATATGTAACATCTACCCACTCACCATTTGTATTTTTCACCTGATAAGAGATCTTTGCCGCTGCATATACAGGGTCTGTGTCAGTTGCAGAAGTATTTTTGATAACAGGGTCTTTGGTAATTAATTTGCCAGGTACAAAGTTAGCTGCCTCTTTTTCATCCCATCCAGGCTCTTCGGTTTCACCAGTGATTCCCTTTCCCATGGTGAAGGTATTCGTCTTGGTACTGGTAATAGCGGTCAGATATGCCAGCGTTCCGCCGATTCCCACTGCTGCTACTAAAGTCAAGGTTGCAATTCCTATGATTAATTTCTTGTTTTTCATATTAAAATCTCCTTTTTTTCTGTACTATTAAACTCTTTCTATTGTTCTGCCATCAACGTCATGCCAAAAATCGGCATAAACCCTATTTCACACTTTTTACTTAGCCAAACCAGCTAACTTTAATAATTCCGATTTATAAATACTATCTACATCCATACCTTTTGCCTGTACGGCATATCCGGTAACATCAATCTGAAAGCTTGGCAGGGTAGTTACGTCTGTGCTGACTTCTACCAAGGTGCCATCTGCTTGTTTGGCAAAGGTTTTTGTCGTGTTTGTTACAAGAGCTGTCCCTTGCGATTCCACTCTGGTTCCGTCAATTTCATTTCCATTTTCATCTACTTCATATGTAACCAGAGTTTGATTTGCAGTCTGTGATGTATATACATTCACAATCCCTACGTTAATCGTTACGGTATCGAAAAGAGGATTGGTTTGTGTTCCGCCAATTACCGGTACTTTATAGGTAAAGAAATCAGCTCCCGCTTCGTTATCAACTCGTTCCCAATCGGTGCTGTTAATGCCTGCTGCATTCAGGTAGGAAATCGTTGCATAGTTTTTTGTAAAATCTGCAAGGGTGATTTCCGTTCCACTAGTATCCTTACAGGTAACCTTAATTCCTACATAAGCATCTTCACTACCCTCATCAATCACAATCACTGGGTTCTTACCAGTGGAATCACCAGGAACATAATCGCTCCATCCATTCTCATCATAATCCCACGCATCCTCTGTAATCTTACCTGTCACATGACTTTCACTGGTAAATTTGTTTTCTGCTGTATTGGTCACCGCTGATAAATAGGCAAATGTCCCACCAATTGCCACTGCTACTGTTAGTGATAACGTCGTAAGGGTCAATAATGTTTTCTTTTTCATTTCTGTTATTCTCCTTATTTTCCTCATTTTTAAATTTATTTCGTTTTACACTCATAAAAAAGTATATATTCCAGCAGTCACATAATGGTCACGCAAAGAAGATTTATTTCAAGCTTGATAAAGAAATTTTGAAAAATAAGAACAGCCGCACAATAAATTTGCTGTGCGGCTGTCTTTTATATTGAAAATTTAGTTCTGTATAGCTCTTACTATCAATTATTCGTTAACTCTATGTGCTAAAATAATCTTTCCCCAAATTCCAACCAATATAGTATCATCATTCAACACAACAATCTGTGTTCCAACGGGAATAAAATGCTCCTCTGTAAATGTTATATCATAGACTTTAAGAGGTAATTCTGACCAATATTGTCCATATTCGCTCTTTCCATCAACTACAATATCCGAATCATTAATAAAACCAAAAAAATCAGGAAGCTTATATCTTCCCCCGTCATTATACGAGCTAGCTGTTCTGTACTCTATATTGTATATTGGGTTAGGGTATTTATCTTGCCCTAGTCGAAAAAACTCAGACGTATATTCTACTTCATATCCAAGATAGTCCTCTTCATCAATTACAAGTGCCTCTTTACTTGTACCATCAACCATGTCAGATTTTAATACAACCTTATCAAGTTTCCACACTCCAAAAATCTCCTTTTTTTCAGATTTTTTGTCTGAATATTTATTATCTTCTGGACTACTACTAGACTTTTGAGATATATCAGCATTGTTTTCACTTACCGCTTCAGATGAATCAGCTGGCTTCCCACAATTCACTAGCAGTAATATAAACAATAATAGTATACATACTTGTACAGGCTTTCCTCTCATGATATCTCCTTCCATTAATACCCACTGTTAAATAGCTGGGCTTCCTTTGCTCTTCTATCAACATTGTCATGCCTTTTAAAGGTTTCCATAACCTTCGCAGGATTATATGTGCCTTTACCTTCCCGAATAAATTTCGGCAAAATTTTTTCTGGATTTTTTTTCCACCAATCATCTCCATAATTATGAGTAAATGATACCAATGCGTCAAATTGATTTTGATTTAAAAGTATTTTATTCTTGTTAAGAAATGCATTAACTACTACTTCAGCAACCTGTAAATCTGTTTTAAGTATTTGTTTTGCTTCTTCCACTGACATATAAGATGAACCTGAAACTTTATAAGCTTTTCCATCACTGGGCACTGTTGTTGGCACCAAAGGTGCCCCAGGGGCATACTTATCTGCGATTACTTTTTCACTTACAAATGATTTATAATCATCTTTTGAAACATAATGTCCATATCCAAAAGTAATTCCTCCATCACTTACCCATTTATCGTCGCCGTTCTTTTTGAAAACATAGTGAGCATATATTCCTAATAATTCACCTTTTTTGTCAAATGCACCTATTCGTATTATTGAGTGTCATTGCCTGAACCGTATTGGTCAACATTAAAATAACCAGCATCACTGCTGTAAAACATTTGAACTTATTCTTTTTTAGCATGTATACTCTCCCTTTTTGCTTCCAACAAATACATATTGAAAATGTTTCAACCGTTACAGAATGACTATAAAAAAATTTACTTTATTCTTAAAACTTCATTCTCCCCTACAGACATGCCCCATGCTTCTTCTACTGCCTGATGCGTTGATTGAATTCCTTCTGCCAGCACATAAATCACCAGACGTCCTTTCTCCGGCAGTTGTCCCCTGTCTTCTTCCCCAATAGAGACCCCTTCCAGAAGAATCGGACTAACTTCATCCTTTTCCAGAACTTTAGTGTAATAATAATATCCATCCGGGCCCTTCTCCCAGCCAGTATTTTCTTTCAAGTGATAACGAACAATTGATTCCGTATCTACTGCCAGTACATTAGACTCATCATCCACCCAATTTGACACAAGCTGCACTCGGACATAAATCGGTGCCACCTTCAAAACACCGGATAAGCTGTCATTTTTCACCTGCACCTGCTTTTTTACCCAGTCTGTCTTGCGGATATCCGTTTTATCATCAAAGCTTTCCTTTACGGTTACATTAACAATTCCATAGTCAAATTTATTTTCTTTGGTCTGAGTGGAAGTTGAAAGGTATGCATAAGTACGACTTACTGTCAACAGTACAATCACAATGGATACCGCGGCTATGATGATCCTTCGTTTACTTTTCAGCCAGTTTATCATTGACACTCTCCTCCATACTTTCATCTACGACTATATTATCGCTGCTATCAATCGTTAAACCTACGTTTTTGTCCCTATTTTTATTTGTTTTTTCTTTGTTTGACTTTCCTTTGTCTGACTTTTCTTTTTTTGAGTTTACTTCGTTTTCCTTCTCTTCCTTAGACCAGATAATATCTCCCATATACATTAAGATAAGCAAAACAACAATTCCGGTAATATACAATATTTTCACCGCAGAGCTGTTCAACTTGTCAGCCAAAAAGCCCAGATAAGGTATATGTGCCTGCACCTTTCCCTTAACCGCCTCAAAGCTGACAGGTGCGCCATCTTCAACCTCATTGGCATCACCTTTGGTCGTAAGGGCACTGGCTTGTTCATCGATTGCCACCACCCGGTGTGTTACCATGGTTTCGCCAGTCAGCTGATAGGTTATGACATCTCCTACCTGAATTGTTTCCGGCTGAATTTCTTTTATGTAAAGCATAGACCCTACCGGGAAAGCTGGCTCCATACTCCCGCTTAAGACAACCATTGGCTCAATCCCTACCAGCTTTGGCACAACCATAATTCCGGTGAGAATCAGGGCGATTAAAAGTAGCCCCGATGTTACAAAATCCCATATCTTTTTCATGTTAACTCCCATCTGCCCGCTTCGGCGGGCATACAAATCAGGATGTTGAAAGGACAGTTTTACCGTTCTTTCAACCTAGCTCCCATCTAAAGAATATCTGAAAATTCATACTTTTCAGATATTCCCGTTTTAATGTAAATTCAATTTATAAAGTCATATGTATTGGTATCATATTTTAATTCGAAAAAAATCGATTGATAGCACTGCATGCATCACTTAGCCAATTGATTCGTTTCAACTCATTGGTAAAGCAGACCTCTGCATATCCAAAAATTTCTTTCTTTGTCCCCGTTTCTCCCCAAAACTGATTAGCGGTAGCATATTGTTTGTCTTTCCTGCCAATAAACAAAATCGCATCCGATGCTGTTTCATAAGTATCTTTAATAGATGTCACCCTATATTTCCAGGACCAGTCATTATCCTCCTGAACCTTATAGTTCCCTGCTGGAAGACCTTTTAGGGTAGCCGAATCCGTATACCCGCCCTTTTCCCCATCATAGGAAATAACCACTTTGTAGGTATTTAAAACCTCTCCCTCACATTTCACATCTGCGGTCCCATATCTACAAATAGTAAAGACAACACTTTGCCTTGCATCAACGCTTTTTTTCTGCTCTTCGGTATAACCAATATTGGCAAGATATTCCCGGTCAAAGGTTTTGGTAATAGTAAGTTCTCCGCTGACCACCTTAATCTCATATAATCCTACTGCATAGGAATTTTCTGAAGTAGCTTCATAGGTTACGCCCTGAACAGTGGAGTTATACCGGCTTTCATCATTTGATGGCACTGGATGATAAATGACCTTTACATAGTACTTTGCTTCTTTGTCCTCCTGTAAAGGCTGATTATCCTCTGACCTTATTCCGAACCTGCCATCTCCCAAAGAAATTGCACCTTGCGCTCCTTCCTCGGCAGCCAAATACCATTCATAAGCAAAATTACCTTCAACCCCGGTCAGTAATATATCTCCATATTTTATTTCCTCTTCTGAAAAGGCAACCTTCGTTATTTCTTCCATATTTTCTCGGTAATCTGCCACCTTCTGCCCCAGAAATATAACTTCCTCGGTCAATCCGGCATCAAACCGAACCTTTACATTTACTTTTGGCTGAGGAAGATCGACTGCTGCAGACGAAGTACTGATAAAGGAACCAGGCACTTCATTGGTAGTGATATTGTTTCCTCCTATAAAGTCTTCCCTGGCAACAACATTAATTACCCGATCCCAACTTCCTTCCGTCTGGTTGGGAATCGTCTGTCCTGCCCAAGTGACAGTAGTCATACCATCTTCATTCACGCTTATAATGGCACCATCTTCTTCCAGTCTTTCCAATTCCCCGTTTACCAGTTCAAATCTGTGATCTACCACATCCGTAACCTGCACATTAGTCAGTACATTATTCTGTGTAATTGTGCTTTGGATATCGGCAAATATCTTTTTCAGCTGATCTGCCGTACTAGCTGTATAGGCATAGCCACTGCTGGCAATTTTACCCGTCATCCAGCTTTCTGTCGTAAGATTGGTGCCAGGCACCATTTCTGCACTGGTATTCAGCAGCACGGTAATAATGGTATAGCCGGCATTTTTTAAACTGGCAGCCACCGTTTCTGATTCAATACGATCCGTATTTTCCGATGGCCCTCCATCGCTGAATAAAATTACATATTTAGGGTTCTCGTCATTTGCTTTATCCAGCTGCTCCTTGGCAATGGAAAGTCCCTTTTGAGGCGATGTTCCGCCATCTGCATAAAGGGAATTGATCGCCTCAAGATAGCTGGTTGAATTATTTGTTACAGTTGTAAGAGTCTTGTTTAAAATACCTCTTGTTTTAATGGCAGAATATTCTTTATATCCATTAAAAGTAGCAATTCCTACCTTGCTGTTTGCAGAAGTTGCCGCCATGCTGTCTACAAAGGAGCTGGCAGCTTCTTTTAAAGTGGAAAGTCGGGAATTCCATGTATAAATATTTTTCATAGGACTTACACTGGTCCATCTATTTTCGTTATAATATTTCCAGGCTCCGCCAATATATTTCATAGGATATTTTCCAGTTTTTAATGTATCGCCGGAAACCGGTGAATTTCTCATATCATTTCCGTGATAATATATGGCATTGGTGTCCAGCTTTGAATTTATCGAGTAATAAGTTCCCTGGTTGACCATAGATGGAGCATTTCCACCAGAAATGCCTTCGTTCATGGAACCAGACAGGTCAAATACCAGCATGGCATCTACAACCTGAGGCACCATGGTGGTAGAGCTGGTACTTCCGATTGAAGTTGCATTTAATTGTATCTGATAAGTCCGTTTATCCCAATCAGTAAGTGTTGCCGTTTTACTATACTTTAATTGTGTATTCAAAAGATCCTGAGTCGTATAATTGACAATTTTATTTCCTTCTACTGGTGTAATTCCATCGTCTTCATATAAATTAACTTCTGCCGATCCATACTCATTATGGGCAACCACTACTTTCCGGGAACGCTGGTCTATTGTATATCCATCCGGAGCCATGGTTTCTGTGAGGGTATACGTTCCTACTGGCAGGTTCCAAAAGTGAACCAGACCATCTCCATCAGAAACACCCATATACTTCCTATTGCTGTCAGAATCATCAATTAACTCAAACATTGCCCCAGATAAAGATTCCTCTTTGGTATTTACCTTGTGAAGGGTTAACGTTGCCATTTCCTGGCTCACATCAATAAGCTTTGCGTTGGGCAGGGTAAAGTTCATCGTGCAATTGGATCTATTGGCACCCCTCTCCATATATAAGATAGTCAGATGGTGGTTTTTATTCTTTCCTTCTTCGGTATTAGCTCCGGTTCCTATACTACCATCCAAATATTCCCACAAATCTACACTGGTTGTCAAAGTATCATGGATGCCCCCCAAATCTATGACTACCTGGGTTCCATCCAATATCACCCAAAGATCGTCGTCCCCGGAAAAGCTATAGTTTAGTGGTCCTACATAATCTCCCAAGGTAAATTCCACATCATATCGCATTCCAAAAAAGAAATTGTGATAAAATCCATATGTCTTATCATTCCCAATGGAAGTCGCGCTTTCCAATGGGAAGAACATATCTCCAGCCCGAGCGGTTACTTGCCCTTCCGGATTTTTAACCTGGGTTAAGGAATAGTCGTCTCCAGCTCTGGCAAAATCCAGAGTATAGCCCTCTAATATAGCCTTTCCAGCCTTTTTTTCCATAGAAAACAGACCAGGTTCATCCACATTAAAAAGAACTTCTTTATAATCGGCAGAGGTCCCTGAAATAATTTGTGTTTTATAGGCATTGTCACCTGTACCTTCGGTATATACGTTGATATCTTTCCCATTTATATAAGTTTGGTATACTCCGCAGCCAACAGAAATTCTGTGATTTGGATCACTACCTTCCGGGTAATTGGAAGGAGCGTTTATACTTAACTCTGGGGCATAAATTTCAATTCGTTCCCGACCTCTCGCCCATCTATCATATATCTTATTTTCTACTGGAGAATACCACGCTTCCTTCGTCGGTTCTACAACGTAATCAAAAAATGTCGCATTACCATTTACATTTTCCTTAGCTGCTTTGTAATATACCCTTAAGCTCATATCCGAAGTAATGGTCATATCCTGCGGATTGCTAATCGGAGTTTCTTGGTCACCAATCAACTGAACAACCCTGGATACATCCCAGTTAATTGCCTTTTTATAGTTTCCAATCTTTGCACCTGCTGTCAACACTTTATTGTCATCCGCATATATTTTATTGTTTTCCATTTCATTATAGTGCTGAATATTTACGTGAACGGTTTTAAATCCATTGTTTACAATAACATAAGTAGAAAAATGATCTGTATCAAATATAACACTTCCCTCTTCAGAAGTATTTGCATTCATATTTTCAACTGCCTGCTGGGTTTCGTCATAATGATAGACGCTCGCACCATCCACTGAGTTAAATTCTGGCAAGGTAAGCTGTACCTGAACCGTATCTCCCGGCTCTACTTCCAAGCCATCCACCAGAAAGCTAATGTCAAAAGCTGCCGCACTGCCATTTGCAAGCTCCTCCGTACCAATAGCTTCCTCCAGACTTTTCTGAAGGTCATCCCAGATTATCATCGGTGTCACCACAAGCTGAGCGTTTTCCGGCAGATCTTCTTCTTTTTGGAGCGTAACCAGAACATTTACTTCTTCGCTAAAATATTCGAAGCGAACCCTGGGTTCTATTGCCTGAAGTTCCTCTGATTCTAGTTCTTCTGCCTCCAGTTCCTCTAGCCCTGATTCCTCTGACCCTGGTTCTTCTGCCCCTGGTTCCTCTGATTGATCCAAATATGTATCCTCTTCAGAGATGGTATTTTCTTCGGTTGACGACAGGTCTTCTTGAACTAATTCCTCTGTGTCTGCCGCCTGGGCAGGTTCCGAATCGGAAATTTCTATAATAGTGGCATCTTCACTAACCGAATTGGCTAAGGCACTGATCATCAGCAGATTGCTGCAAAGCATCAACATACATAAACCAAAGGCCAGAGCTCTTCTCAAATATTTCGCTGGCTTCATTTAATTCTAATCCTCCTAATTCCCCAAATAACAATCTACGACACATATAAACATTTTCTATCCAACTATATCAACCACAAGTCACATGTTGGTCACACGTTTTTAATTCCAGAAAGCAAAAAAAGCTTAAAACCTGCATTTTTTACAAGTTTTAAGCTCTATTCACAAAATGACTTATTTAACAATTGCACTTGCTGCTTCCAATTCTTCAATACTCATTTTTATGAATACATTCTTGTTTTTGTTACCCTGTTCATAAAATTGCGAAGAAATCCGTTCGGTCACCTTCAAAGCACACATATAGCTGCAAGATGTCAATAACACGATATATTGGGAATCACTATATTTTGATGCCACATCTCCGATTCGTAAATCGTCTTTTAAAATGTTCTCCAGACATTTCATCCCCTGTTTTATCTTAAAGCATTTTACTTTCGAAGCATTTGCCCCCTTCATTTCAGGTGTTTCCAAGGTAAAAAGGATTATGTATTCCGGCTCCTCCAGCCGGGCAATTTTCCGTGCTTCCAGGCGATAAATTTCACGAAATACCGGATAGCCGCAAAAAAATACGCCATCGGGATTTTCCTCGATAATATTTTCCTGGACTACCTCCATATTTTCAGCTGGGATTCCCTGATTCATTTTCAGGAGCTCTTCATAGACCTCCATTAGTTTTTCTGAGTTCCGAATCCCCAGCTCATCATTGAGAATTTTGCAGGCCTGTTCGTAGGACTCCATCGCCAAATTGATTTTATTATTTCGCATCCTTGAATAAATCAGATAATAATGGAGCGTCTCATCTGATTTATCATATACCAGTGCCTGCTTACACAGGGCTTCAACCTTATCATAAAGCATTTCCTCAAGATAAATCTCCGACAGCTCTTTGACACAAGACAGATATAAAGAGTGATAGAAGGCATTAAGAGCCAAAAGCCAATGCATTTCCGCAATTTTAGACATAAACCTTCCATGGTACAAGGCTGCCGCTTTTTTATAGCATACAATGGCCTCCTTCCTTTTTCCATCCCTTTTCTTACCCTCTCTAATTAGTTTCTCAAATTCTTCAATATCCAGACTTATTTCAAGCTGGGGATTCCACCCATAAGCGCTTTGATTCGTCAAAATATATTCTCTGTCACCAAAATTTTGTTTCAGCAGCTTTCTCAATCGGTACATAAGGTTTTTCAGCGCACCTGCAGGATTTTCAATCTCCCCATCTTGCCACAGTGCTCCCGCTATTTCTTCCACGGACATAGTCTTTTCCCTATAAATCAGCATAAACGCCAATAATTTCACCATCATTACAGAATGAATGTCATCATCATTTAAAACCGCAGTTCCATCTGACATTTGAAATTTCCCCAACATGTTTACAGCTATCATTCAAATCTCCTCTTATCAGTACTCATTATCCCAGTTTAATCCCCATAAAACAGGCTATCTACTTTTTGTAGAATTAGCCCGAAAATAGTTGCAATAAAAAATACTATACAATATATCTTCCTTAACTGCAAGGCAGAAATAATTTGCCTTCCTCCTGCTGGCTGATCTTGCCCAAATAGTAAGACTTACTTGGCTTTTTGAGTATTTCTTTTCTATCTTAAAGTATGCTTAAGTATCAAGGAGAGGAGGTTCCAATAAAGGAAACCCCCTTCCTTGATACTTAAGCACATATAAAAATACACTTATGAAGCGTAGAAGCCAAAAGTCATATTTATTGCCTTTTTTTCTTCATTAAAAAGATTATCGCAATGCCTCCAACAACGGCAATTACACCCGAAAAAATAGGAATAAGAATGGATTTTCCTTCTTCGTTCAGGCTTCCCAGAGGAACCTCTCCATCTTCCACGATTTCTACTTCACCGTCTTCCTGAACTTCAGAGTCCTCAGCTTCAGTTAACGGAACTGGTTGATCAAAAATATCGATTTCTTCATTTTCTGTTCCAGCAGCTTCTCCTGCTTCATTCCCTTCATCTCCGTCCGTCATTGGAAGGTTCTGATAAGTATCATTATATACCGTTTGGGTTATGGTTTCTCCTGGTAAATATGTAGTTACTATGTTTGTTGTGGTTCCATTTTCACCAGTATAAGTATAGGAAAAGGTTACTGAATTGGTACCACCCTTTTTTAAGGTCATCCGAATACTTTCGTTAGTGGTGGTATACCCCTCAATCGCCAACGGGAAGCATTCCACCGTATCACCATCATTTTTATATGCAATCGTTGGCGTAGCTATTTGTTCTCCCGACTGGGAATCCACATAAGAGATACTGTACTCCACTGGATCAACCAGCTTACCATAATCCAGTACATACTCTGTGTTTCTGCTAATTGTTTTCCCTACTGCACCGTTAGCCCAATCGGATATGGGACGCAGAAAGTATCCGTCCTCAACGATCAAAACATGTTCCAAAAAGCTGTACAAATTGCTGTCTTCCTTAAAAAACTCGGCACTTTTTAAGCTATTTCCTCTTATTAGCGTATATCTTATATAGTTCTCCGTCACTTCTGTATTGGTGGTAGAAATTTTCTTCACATCAAAGGTTCCGGTATTTCCAGTCCGGATGGTGATAGTATAAGTCTTGCTTCCTGTATTGGTAGCCTGAGCCTTCATACTGGGCATAATTGTTATCAGCATCAATACAGCTGGGAACAACCAACCAAACACTTTCCAGTTTTTATTCTTCAATATGCTCCACCTTTCTTTTAACCAGAGCTACTATCACGGTAGCTAATCCTGCTAAAAAAACTCCGCCCAAAACAATAACCATTGGGCTATCTCCTGTTTTTACCCTTCCAGTAGTAGAAATGACTCGATTGATCACTTTGGTGACCACAGTATCTTCGCCTTTTTTAATGACCTCCTGTTTCACAACAACAGGCTCTTTAACCTCGTAATATGCCCGAAACTGAAATGAAAGCTGACCGACCGCATTACTATAATCGACGACATTCGTACTATCCATCCCCTCGCCATTTAAAGTAAGGGTCAGGTAAAGATTGGTACTGTCACCTTTACCTAACTTGGTTACAAACTGGTATCCTTCCAGCCCTTTTATTTCATATAGACCAGCAGCACTTGCATTCATCCCCTGGGCTGCTTCAGTATAACCACCTGCAATCATATTGATCAGTGAAACAGCCTTTTGAGAACTTTCTCCGACTAATAAAGCCAATTCATATGCGCCGCCTCTTGCACTGGTGTTTATATCCTCCAAAGCTTTTTTCGTTTCACCAGAAATAAAAAAGCTTGCTTCATGATTGCTTTGATTCGCCAATTTAAATGTAATCGTACGGGAATCCCCTGGTGCCATTCCTTCAAATGCTTTCCCCAGTAAGTTGTTATTACTTGAATATTCAATCTTATCTTCCTTTGTAAGAGAGACCGTTTTTATCTCTTCCCCGTTGGTCAGCACAGAGCACCCCATAGAAACTATGAGCGTCAATGCTGTTATTAGTGCTCTTCTTTTCATGACACATTCCTTCCTATCCTAATAGTCTGATGGTCTCTCCTCCGATATGGATATGATTGTTCCATCACTGTCAAATCGGGGGAATACACCAAACTCAGCTGCTATAGCATCCTTACTGTTGTTTGCCTGCACTGCTGTTACTTCAAATTCCAGACTGTAATGAGCACCTGCATAATTGTTTCCCATTTGGTTCGAAAATATAATTCCATCCAAAAAATTAGTGGATGACTTACCTTGACTTATTGGCTTAGTATAATACAAAATAATCTGTTCACGGTCTACATACTGCACCAACCAGCCGTTTTCGGTAATCTCACCAGGCTTAAGGTTGACATAGTTTACATCATTTCCATAATTGCCGCTAAAGGTAAGGGTATCTGGATAAAATCCCTCCCATTGGGTGTCCATGTATTCTCCATTACTACTGTACCAGGATTTATACATAACAACCTTCGTATATACATCGTAAGCGCTTCCACTCCCCGCCTTTAGCTGGTTCACCACATTATAATGACAAGGGTAGGTTCCGCCAGGTGAGGTTTTAATCTGTTCCGTACCTGACTTTATGATTCCTTCTTTATTAATTGTTATCCCAATGTCTTTAACAGAAATATCCACAGTCGCTGCACCGATTCCGGTTTCTGTGGTTATATTTAATGCGGCAAGGGTTCCACCAATTAATACGGTTGACACCATAAGTGCCACTGTAAGCATTAATAAATATTTTTTCTTCACAATATACTTTCCTCCATCACTGTGACTGCAATCTGCCACATAAAAATTATATTGACGGGCAGTCACACCTGAGTCACACCGCAGGAATTTGTTGGCATTCGTTCACTTATTCATACTTATACACATTAATCGTTGTTTTACCCAATAACTTTTAATAGAAATAAGCAACAAAAAAAGATAATCCCTATCTTGCACCTACTTGCACTAATTATTCTAACAGCAAAAAGTCCCTAAACCTTAGTATTTTCAAGGTTTAGAGACTCTTTTAATCAAGGCGACAACCAGATTTGAACTGGTGATCAGGGTGTTGCAGACCCATGCCTTACCACTTGGCTATGTCGCCATATATATATGATATGCATAAAGCATACTTTTAATGACTCCTACGGGAATCGAACCCGTGTTACCGCCGTGAAAGGGCGATGTCTTAACCGCTTGACCAAGGAGCCTTATCTATTGTACTCTTTTAGATATGCTTTCTATCTCTTAGAGATGTTTTCTATCTCTTACTGTTAACTCCCCGAGTTGGGCTCGAACCAACAACCCCACGGTTAACAGCCGTGTGCTCTACCATTGAGCTATCGAGGAAAATTACTTTCCTGAATATATCCTTTAGGATGCTTCTATCCATAGGGATGTTGTTTATCCGTAAGGATGTTTTCTATCCTTTTTGATACCTTCAAAATTACACATTGAAACATCCACGTTCCTGAACCTTTTGGTCAAGCCCTCGACCTATTAGTAACAGTCAGCTGCATGCATTACTGCACTTCCACCTCTGCCCTATCTA
>JAVBLX010000222.1:0-7308 GCA_031553075.1 Acetivibrio sp. | reverse complement strand
AAATCACATAAGGAAGCCTTCTTGCCAATCTGTTTTTAATTATAGAAGGGCAAGGGACGGAATTTATCTTTGACCTTGTAATATTTGGAATCGGATTGTGCTTATTTATTATCAGCTTATACCTTAAAACTCGAAAAAATGAAAATAATGTATTGCTTTACTTTTCGGAATTTTCCATCGTATTTGCCATATGGATGATTGGTGAAGCCAGGATGCTTCAATTTTTCATTGGAAATGTTGCAATTATTTCGCTGTTACCATTTGTGGCGATTCTCATATTTCCCTTGCCCTTTGTGCTTTTTGTGGAAGAGGCCTGTGAGTTACATCATCCTCTGGAAAAGAAATTTCTGACCGGTATTTATTGGGCCTTTACCTTAAATCTTATCGTTAGTTTGAGTATCCACCTTTTAAACATATATGCACTTCCAGAGAGTTTATGGATGACTCATATTCTGTGTGGAGTAGGTATGACAGGAGTTGTGGTCTGTTGTTTATATGAAGCTATAAAGTTTAAGAACGAAGATGCACGGAAGCTTTTGAGAGCCGAAGGGATTTTTTTCCTGTTTGCGGCGATTGAAATGATTAAATATTACCTGGGAACATCTATAAATCTGGCGGTAACCCAGTATTTAAGAATTGGATATATTATATTTGCCATCATGATTGGAGCCGATTCGATTGCCAAAATCCAGCGGATGTCGGATGAGAGGAAGGAGCGAGAGTATTATCAAAAGCTGGCTTATATTGATTTGCTCACTCATGGCAGAAACCGGACGGCGTATATGGAGGAAATGGATACCCTTTTTCAGAAAGGCAGTCCGGAAGGTATTGGTCTTATCCTCTTTGATTTGAATAATTTAAAGAAAATCAATGATGAATTAGGACATCTAACAGGAGATGAAGCCATACAAAAAGCTTATCAATGCATTGAAGACGTATTTGGCAAAATAGGAAAATGCTATCGAGTGGGTGGTGATGAGTTTGCCTGTGTGATTATGAACGCAGAGAGGGACATTCTGGAAAATCTGGAAATTAGCTTTCGCACCGTTATTAAAAATGCTGGTGATGGTCTCAAATATGATTTTCAGGTGGCTATGGGATTTGCAATCTATTCTCAGGAAATTTATGGAGATAAGGCCTATGAGGGGCTGTATTCTCAAGCTGACCAGAATATGTATCAGGATAAAGCAAATTTGAAAAAAATGAGACAAGTATTGTAGGTTATCTCCTGTTTTCATCTGGGGCTGGTTTACTCAGCCTTAAATTTTTCTAAAAAATGGACACTTTAATAATAAATAGGTTACTGATGTTTCTTGGACTCTTTTTGTATAATAGGAACATAAGGAAATAGCTAACTATATATTTTAAAGGAGACGGTTAAATGAAACTGGAATTTTTAAATGAGCAGGGCGATTTTAAATTAAAGAATGCAGATAGAAATAGTTATTTATATTTTCCAATTGGTAATGATGCAGGTGTGATGGGTAGCATTGCTCCGGATTTGCATGGGGATTCTAAGACGGGTCAGAATACTTTTTTTATGGAGCCGGTGAGTGTGGAAAATTTACATACTACCAATATGGGAAGAAATTTCTGGGTTCGGATAAATGACAGGGATTGTTTTGCTTTGGCGGGAAATTCACCGATGCAGCTGCTTACAAAGGATGAGGTGACGGTTACAGCGGGACAGCTTTGGCATAAGGTGGTTCGGAGAAATGTGGAGCTGGGTGTTGAGGCTGTGATTGTAAATTATTGTCCGGTTGGAGAACAGCAGGTGGAGATTATGAAGGTCACCCTGAAGAATATTTCGGGGGAAGCTATGGTGATTGAGGCTACGGCGGCGATTCCCATATATGGCAGAAGTGCGGATAATTACCGGGATCATAGACATGTGACGGCGCTTCTTCATCGGACGACTCTTACGGAAGATGGAGTTGTGGTAAAACCGACGCTTTCTTTTGATGAGAGAGGACATAAGGAAAATGAGGTTTCTTATGGTGTGCATGGAAGAGACGAGAATTTTCAGGCACCGGTTGGATTTATTCCCAGATTGCAGGATTTTATTGGGGAGGGTGGAAGTCTTAACTGGCCGGCGGCGGTTGTGGAAAAAGATGTGCCTTTGATGAATGCTGGGGATGGTGTGGATGGGTATGAGACCATTGGAGCACTGCGGTTTGCGGAAGCTGCGTTGGAGGCCGATGAGTCTAAGACCTATTATCTGGTGCTTAGTTATAATGAAGAGGGTCTGGATTATTTAAAAAAAGAAACGGAAGCAAAAGCATTTCAGAAAAATCTGGAATATTGGAATAAAGAATGTACAATCCACTGTAAAACTGGGGATGAGAATTTTGACTATTGGCTGAAATGGGTTGGAATCCAGCCAACACTTCGGCGTATTTATGGTTGTTCTTTTTTGCCTCATCATGATTATGGCAGAGGTGGACGTGGATTTCGTGATTTGTGGCAAGATAGTCTTGCTTTGTTATTGATGAATCCCGATACGGTAAGAGAGAACTTAATCAGCTATTATGGTGGTATTCGCATGGATGGAAGTAATGCTACCATTATCGGAACCAAGCCAGGGGAGTTTATAGCGGATCGGAATTCCATTATCCGGTTGTGGATGGATCATGGATTATGGCCGTTTATCACTACTTATTTGTATGTAAATCAGACTGGTGATGCAGATATGATATTAACAGAAAATACTTACTTTAAAGATGGAGTTTCTCATCGAGGTGAAGGCCGGGATTTGGAATGGGATCAGAAAACCAGCCAGGTTACAGATGTTTCCAATGATATTTATAAGGGAAGTATTTTAGAACATATTTTGCTTCAGCACCTGACGGTATTTTTCGATGTGGGTGAGCATAATCACATGAAGCTTCGTGGAGCTGACTGGAACGATGCTTTGGATATGGCCAAGGAAAATGGGGAGAGTGTTGCATTCAGTGCAGCTTATGCAGGGAATTTGGACAATTTATCACAGTTATTTTCGTGGTTGAAGGAAGCAAAAGATGTGAAAGAGCTGGCGTTTGCAAAAGAAATGACGGTTCTGATGAATCAGACGGATGAGATTTATGATTCTGTTACGAAAAAGCAGGCGTTGTTGAATGAATATTGTGATAGTGTGAAGAGCCATGTTTCCGGTGAACGGGTTAAGATTGAATTGGATGTCCTAATTGCCGACCTTAGAAAAAAAGCGGAATGGATTCGTGAGCATATTCGTAAGACAGAATGGATTTCGGATGGAAAGGAAAATCAATGGTTCAACAGCTATTATGATAACAATAAGAGACAGGTAGAAGGAAGCTTTGCAGATGGTGTTCGGATGATGCTGACGGGGCAGGTGTTTACCATTATGGGTAAGACGGCTACGAATGAGCAGGTTGAACGCATTGTAAAAGCGGCGGATGAATATCTGTATGAGGAAGGTGTTGGCGGTTATCGGCTGAATACGAATTTCCACGAGGTAAAAAAGGATTTGGGCAGAATGTTCGGGTTTGCCTATGGTCATAAGGAAAATGGGGCGGTGTTTTCTCATATGGCGGTGATGTATGGGTATGCTCTTTATTCCAGAGGATTTGCCAGGGAAGGTTATAAGGTGCTCAATTCTTTGTTTAAGCAGTCCTTTGATTTTGAGGTTAGCCGGATGTATCCAGGGATTCCAGAGTATTTTAATGATATGGGAAGAGGGATGTATCAGTTCCTTACGGGAGCGGCCAGCTGGTTTATGTTGACGACGTTGACCCAGGTGTTTGGGGTGAAGGGAGTTTATGGGGATTTGTCCATTTCTCCTAATTTGGTGGTAGAGCAGTTTGGTGAAGGTGGAGTTGCATCAATCACTTCTAATTTTGCAGGGAAAGAGATTACGGTGATTTACGAGAATGAGGGTATGAAGGATGTGAAGGAATATCAGATTGTGAAGGTATATGTAAATGGGATGCCTTATGCAGTGGATGGTGATTGTGTGATTGTAAAGCGGGCAGATTTGGAAAAGCTGGATGGTGGCAGACCGCATGTAATCCGGGTGGTACTTGGGTGAGGTTAGAACTACAAGGCACTCACGAAAAAATATCCTCAGTAAAAGGCTTAAGAATTTACAAAACGGTGCACTAGAATGCGCCAACAGAAGACAAAATATTTAGATTTGAACTTAATTAAGAAGGAGCATGCTTCGATGTACTAGTGCGAAGTATGCTTTTTTCTATAGGGAGAATATGATATAATTTGAGTAATGGGAAATAATAGTTAGATTAATTGTTATATATGTCTTGCGGTTTAATAGGAGGTATCTTATGGCAGTTTTGTCGGCAGTTATAGTTCCACACCCACCATTGTTGGTTCCTGAGGTGGGATGGGGACAGGAAAAATTGATTCAGGAAACCGTTAATAGTTATCATGAGGTGATGAAGATGGTTGCCAGGGAACGGCCGGAGACGATTATTCTTATTTCGCCTCATGCGGTGGCTTATTCGGATTATATTCATATTGCGCCGGGGGATAGACGGAAAGGGAGTTTAAAGCAGTTTGGGGATGAAAGGGAGACGGAGGTGCTGATGGATGAGGCGTTTGCTCAGGAGTTGTGCCGTTTGTGTGAACAGATGGAGTTTCCGGCAGGGACGTTGGGGGAAAAGTCAAGGGAGTTGGATCATGGGACGCAAGTTCCGTTGTATTTTTTAAATCAGTATTGGAAAGAATATCGGTTGGTTATTTGTTCTTTGTCGGGGCTTCCAAGGGAGGATGTGTATCGGTTTGGTATGATTGTGAATGAGGCGGTGGAAAGGCTTGACCGGCGGGCGGTTGTGATTGCCAGTGGGGATTTGTCTCATGCACTGAAGGAGAGTGGACCGTATCAATTTGCGAAGGAAGGACCGGAGTTGGACAAGTGCTTGACGGATACAATGAAATCGGGGAATTTTATAGAGTTTCTGGAGGTGGATGAGGAGCTTTGTCGGTTAGGGGCTGAGTGCGGATTAGGATCTTTTATTACGATGGCTGGGATTTTGGACCGAAAAGAGATAGCACCCAAGTTCTTATCTTATGAGGGGACTTTCGGTGTAGGGTACGGCGTTTCGTTTTTTTCCGTGTTGGGAGAGGATGAAAGCCGGAATTTTAGGGATGTTTATTTGGCGAGGAAAAGTGAGAAGATAGAGGAGATACGTGCTGGTGAGGATATTTATGTGAATTTAGCCAGGCGGACGTTGGAATACTATGTATGTGAGGAACGGCTAATGCCGATGCCGGATGGGCTGCCACAGGAGATGCTTGCGGAAAAAGCAGGGACTTTTGTGTCGATAAAGAAGAACGGGCAGCTTAGAGGTTGTATTGGGACGATTGCATCGACACAGGATAATATGGCAATGGAAATTATGTATAATGCGATTTCTGCGGGAACAAGGGACCCAAGATTTTCTCGGGTGACGGAAGAAGAATTGGCTTTGTTGGTGTATCATGTGGATATTCTTTCCGAGGCCAGGCCAGTGGACAATAAAAATGAACTGGATGCCAAGCGATTTGGGGTTATTGTCACGAAAGGGAGTAAAAGAGGATTGTTATTGCCTAATTTGGATGGGGTTGATACGGTTGAACAGCAGATGGAAATTGTGTGTCAGAAGGCTGGAATTGGGTCGGAGGAGGATTATTTTCTGGAATGTTTTGAAGTAGTACGACATGAATGAACAAGATGATTCATTATTAATTATTTGTGCCGCAGAGGTGGCATGACGAAAGTGTGTATGGAGAAGAAAGATGACAGAAATGATTGGAGGAAGAAAATGCATCTATTAGAACGGGAATTTTATTTAAGAGATACTTTGACGGTTGCAAAGGATTTGCTGGGAAAGTATCTGGTGCATGAGCAAAATGGAGTTTTGATTGTAGGGCGTATAACTGAGACAGAAGCCTATATTGCTGCGATTGATAAGGCTTGTCATGCTTATGATGGGAAGGTAACGCCGCGCACTCAGGTTTTGTATGCTCAGGGTGGGACGGCATATGTATATTTGATTTATGGAATGTATGATTGTATGAACGTGGTGACGGAGGCAGAAGGTGTTGCGGCAGCGGTGTTACTGCGGGGTGTGGAGTTAGTTGGCGGAATCGAGGAGGCAGCACATTTAAGATATGGAAAGGCTTATGGTGAGCTTACCAAATTGCAGATAAAGAATTTTTCCAATGGTCTGGGAAAGCTTTGTAAGGCAATGGGGATTACCAGAGAGCAGAATAAAGAGGACTTATGTGGTGGAAGTTTTTATATAACGGATGGTTATGAAAACCATGGACCAAAAGAATTTTCAATTCAGACAGGGACACGGATAGGGATTGAGTATGCTGAAGAAGCGAAGGATTTTATGTGGCGGTTTTACATTTAGAAAGATTTGTTAACATCCAATAATTTCCATAATATTTTCTGGCTTTTTTTTAGCATTCCCCTTTACAAAGAACGAATGTTCTGGTATAATCAAAGAACAGAAAAGCGAACGTAAGTTCGAAAAAACTGTGGTGTTCTTTGATAATTAAATGGACTTTATATCTCAAACATGGTATAATCATTTCCACAAGTAACTTGGAAGGCTGAGCGAAATATTTCAACCTTCTCCATTTTAAGTGTGTGAATACGCAGAGGGGGAGCTTAATATGACTGATAGCCAAAAAATAGATTTACTTTTAAATAAAATAGATTTCATGGGAGAAGAAATGTCTAACATGAAAGAGGATATGTCTAACATGAAAGAAAAAGTGTCCCAAATAGATGAAAAAGTCGAAAAGCTAGATCAGAGAGTTGAAAAGCTAGATCAGAGAGTCGAAAAGATAGATAAGAGAGTGAAATCTGTGGAATTATCTATGGAAAATGAACTTACTCGTAATATTAAAATTATTGCGGAAGGCCACTTGAATCTAAATAGGAAGCTAGACGAAGCATTAAAGGTAGAAAATGAAAAAGAACTTTTACTTATTCGAGTAAATATTTTAGAAAATGAAGTCAGACTAATAAAAGATAAAATACCGCTAATTGCATCTTCTTGATTTTAAAATAACGATAAAACCTATATCGGATGTAGAGTCTATTAAATTATCATAGATCTACATCTTTTTTATTTCTTAATTGATACAGTGGAATGGAGTATGTATAATATGGGCCGAAAAGCAATCTTTCATGTTGACGTTAATAGTGCCTTCTTATCTTGGGAAGCGGCTTACCGTATGAATCATCTGGGCGGGAGCTTGGACCTCCGGGACATTCCTTCTGCCGTGGGTGGTGATATGGCAAAGCGACACGGCATTATTCTGGCAAAATCGATTCCA
>JAVBLX010000074.1:0-14866 GCA_031553075.1 Acetivibrio sp. | reverse complement strand
AGACTTGGTGGTGGAAAGCACTCCATTTGGAGCAGGTTTAGGGGTTTTTAGACGAATCTTCGATAACCTAGGGGAAAATGCCCATGGACGGGCATTTTAGAGTGAGTGGACAAGGATGTCCATCGAACTCGACCCGCAAAGGGCCACTATCTAGTGGATTCGTCTTAGAACCCCTTAACCTGCGGAACTGGAGTGTTTTCCACCACCAAGTCTCTTTTCTGCGCCCTTTCCATTGCTCCTCATCCAGCGTACGGGTTCCATCACCCATTTTGTCAACTAACTCCCAAGAGTGTAAATAAGAAGTTTTAATTAGAGAGTGTAAATAAGAAGTTTTCAGGGTTGTTTCACGAATAAATAGTTAATGATTAGAAATGCATGAAAAAGCTGGAAATTATGAAGTTATACAATTACTGCAAATTACTGGCTTTTTTCTTTGAGTAGGAGTATAATAGAATTGTGGTATGAGTATATTATACCCCTACGAAAGGAGAAGTATTATGACGAACAAAACTGTATATCCAGAATGGGTCCAGAAATACAGAACCCAGGGAAAGACCGTTAAAAAGATTGGAAATACTTATTATCTTTACAAGCGTACCTCAAAACGAGTTCCAGGGAAAAAATATCCCCAGCCTGTTGATACTTATATTGGGGTCATAACTCCTGAGGGGGTAATTGAAAGTAAAAAGAAGAAACTGTCCCTTACTGGAGTCGAGGTAAAAGAATACGGATTCTCAAAAGCCTTATGGCTGTTGTGCCCGGAGAATTGGAAGAAACCACTGGGGGATGACTGGGAAGAAGTTCTTTCAATCATTATAATGAAATGGTCACCAGAATCTTATCTTTCAAAAGAAAGAACGTGGAAAAGCGAAGAGGAATTCCATTATCAGTTTCCAGCCCAGATGGGGGCTTTGGGACGGAAAATTTATAAGGATCATAAAGTTAATGTTTCCGAACTTGAGGTACTAAAGAGCATTTATCTGGTATATCTGGAAAAAGAGACCGTTGTATCAAAAATAAATGAGGATCAAGAACAGCTACTTCATAAAGTGGGGATTAATCTGGAAATGTGCTGACCAAACATTTAAAACAAAACCATTGCTGGAATATATGAAGGCTGTGCCGGATCCCAGATGCGGACGAAAGACCAAACATGACCATGCAGAAATCCTGGTATGTCTGGTGATCGGTTTTCTTGTGGGGAGAACTACCATGCGCAGGAGTCTTAAATGGTGTGCAAAGCATCTGTCATGGCTACGGAATTATATCCCATTAAAAAACGGAGTTGCTTCCCCGTCTACTGCAAGCAGGCTGCTATCCGGGATTGATGAAGAAATGTTTGCATTTGAATTTATGGAGTGGATTGGAGAAATACTGGACACCAATGGTCATGAATGCAATTGATGCAGCAACCGGTCTGGTACTGGCACAACTGCCACTCCAGAATAAGGAATGTGAGATCACGGCAATACCGGAGCTATTGAAGGCTCTGGATATCAGGGGAAGTACCGTTACAATCGATGCAATTGGAACCCAGACCGAGATCATGAAGCAGATATTGGAACAAGGGGGACATTTTCTTCTCACGGTAAAAATGAATCAGCCACAGGCATATGAAGAGATTATGAAATATTTCAAGGATATGTCAGAAAATCATGAAAAAGGGAGGAAAGATCCGACTTATCGCCCAAGACATCCGGAAATGCAGGAAAAGTATGAAGAGGTATACTATCAGGAAAAAAATCGGGAGAGATATGAGAACCGTTGGTATCGGGTCTGCAAGGATGTCACCCTTTTAACAAGAACCCAGAAAGAATGGACCTTTATAAAAACGGTTGGTCAGGTAAAGCAGATAAGGATTCCGATTGAAAGAGACGAGGAGGGAAATGATATAACTCCGGATGTAAAAAGTTTTTTGGAGAAGGGTTCCAGAAGGAAGCGAAAGCCAGTCACTGGAGATGGAGAGAACAGCGATGTCCAGGAAGTAGGGATAATATCAGATAGAGAACTGTCGGCAAAAGAGATGGGTCAGATAAAAAGAGACCACTGGTCAATTGAGAACCGTGTGCATCATGTGCTGGATGATACCTTCCGTGAAGACAGGTCACCAGCAAAGAAATCAAAAAACAATCTGGCTCTGATCCGAAAGATCAGTTATAATATCCTGCGAATCGCCATGCTGTCAGAATCTGGCTCAGTGATAATGACAGAAATGATGGATGATTTTTGTGATGACCATTCCTTAATAGAAAAATACGTCTTCAACGGTATTGACAGTTTTTATTAAGACAAGATAATTATACCGAATTTTCAAAAGGATGTAAACGGGATGGCGTAGTTTTTGTGCGCATTTTTACCGGGTTTAGCGGTGTAAGACTGAAACTAAAAAAATAGGGCGAAAAGCAACTTTATTGGAGGAAGACCATTATTTTGAAAAGATTCGTGAAACAACCCTGAGAAGTTTTAATTAGGGGTTTTTAAAAACATGGAATTGTGGTAAAATAGGTAATAAATGTGAAGAAATGTAAAAAGGAGATTGAGGAATAATGGAAATGGAAAATTCCGCTAAAGAGAAGGAAATAACATCAAAGAATTTTATTGAACAGATTATAGAAAAAGACATTGCGGAAGGGCATTGTAAAAAGGTAATTACCCGTTTTCCGCCAGAGCCAAATGGTTACCTGCATATTGGACATGCTAAATCTATTTTGCTAAATGCAGGACTGGCACAGAAATATGGTGGGGTATTTAATTTAAGATTTGATGATACCAATCCTACCAAAGAAAAGGTAGAGTTTGTAGAATCCATAAAGGAAGATGTAAAGTGGCTAGGCGCAGATTTTGAAGAGCGGTTATTCTTTGCATCTGATTATTTTGATCAAATGTATGAGGCAGCGGTGAAGCTGATTAAAAAAGGGAAGGCATTTGTTTGTGAGTTGTCTGCAGAAGAGATGCGTGAGTACCGTGGCACGCTTACAGAGCCAGGCAAGGATAGCCCGTATCGTAATCGTAGTATAGAAGAAAATCTGGATTTATTTGAACGCATGAAAAATGGCGAGTTTCCTGACGGGTCTAAAGTATTGCGGGCCAAAATTGATATGGCATCTCCTAATATTAATATGAGAGATCCGATTATATACAGGGTGAGCCGGATGAGTCATCATAATACGGGAGATAAATGGTGTGTCTATCCCATGTATGACTTTGCCCACCCTATTGAGGATGCCATTGAAGGGATTAGTCATTCTATTTGTACCTTGGAATTTGAAGATCACAGACCTCTTTATGACTGGGTTGTGCAGGAGGTTGAATATGAAATGCCACCTAAGCAGATTGAGTTTGCTAAATTATACCTTACCAATGTTATTACTGGTAAGCGCTATATTAAAAAGCTGGTAGACGATGGAATCGTGGATGGCTGGGATGACCCTCGGTTGGTTTCCATTGCAGCTCTTCGCAGAAGAGGCTTTACACCAGAATCAATTCGAACCTTTATGGAGTTGGTAGGTGTATCCAAAGCGAATAGCTCTGTTGACTACGCTATGCTGGAATACTGTATTAGAGAAGATTTGAAATTAAAAAAACCAAGGATGTTAGCTGTGCTTGATCCAATAAAACTGGTTATTACCAATTATCCGGAAGGTCAGCTGGAGTATCTGGACATGCCTAACAATCAGGAAAATGAAGAATTGGGTACCAGAAAGATTCCATTTAGCAGAGAACTTTACATTGACAGGGATGATTTCATGATTGAGCCTCCTAAGAAATATTTCCGCTTGTTCCCAGGCAATGAAGTGCGTCTTATGCATGCATATTTTGTTACCTGCCAGGAATATATTACAGATGAAACTGGGAAAGTGGTAGAAGTACGCTGTACGTATGACCCAGCTACTCGTAGTGGAAGTGGTTTTTCAGAAAGAAAAGTGAAAGGAACAATTCACTGGGTAGAAGCTTCTACAGCAGTTCAGGCAGAAGTAAGACTTTATGAAAACCTTGTGGATGAGGAAAAAGGCGTTTATAATGAAGATGGTACGGTTAATTTGAATCCCAATTCATTAACCGTTTTAGAAAAATGTTATGTAGAACCTGAGTTGAAGGACGTTAAAGCATATGATAGTTTTCAATTCTTGCGTCACGGATATTTTTGCGTAGATAATAAAGATGCGAAAGACGGAAAGCTGGTATTTAATCGCATCGTGTCACAAAAAAGTTCTTATAAACCAGTATAAAACATTCTTCATTGATTGATTATGCTGCTTTAAGGCGGCAGAGGGAGCCAATTATGGGTATTTTTTCAGGATTAGAATCATTTGGATTAGATAAATTACAAAAAATAGATATTTATGAAAACGAAAAAAATGAAAAAGAAAAAGCAAAGAAAGCAGATGTGGAAGAGAAACCCCAAATTTCAGAAGCTGATTTGCTGTTTGACAAATCTTATACTTGTCCGGTATGCGATAATCTGTTTAAGGCAAAAAATGTTCGTACCGGCAAGGTGAAGCTTGTGTCCGCTGATACAGATTTACGACCAGTTTATCAGCTTTTGGATGCCCTTAAGTATGATGCAATTGTTTGCCCAAGATGTGGATATGCAGCGCTTAACCGCTTCTTTTCCTTTATGACCTCTGGACAGGCACGCTTAATCAAGGAGCAAATTTCCATGAACTTCAGTGGACTAAAGGAAACGGGAGATATTTATACTTATGATGATGCTATCGCAAGGCATAAGCTTGCCTTGGTAAATACGATTGTAAAAAAAGGTAAGACCAGCGAACGGGCTTATACCTGCTTAAAGCTGGCATGGCTTAACAGGGGAAAAGCAGAGACTCTTCCGGAGGATGCTCCTGATCGAGACAAGGTGCTGGAAGCACTCAAAAAAGAAGAAAACGAATTGTTGAAAAATGCCTATGAAGGATTCGCTGGGGCTTTTTCAAAAGAGCAGTTTCCGCTTTGTGGGATGGATGAAAATACAGCAACCTATCTGGTAGCGGATTTAGCTCGTCGATGTGGTAATTATGAAGAAGCAAATCGTTGGGTATCCAGAGTAATGACAGCCCGTGATGCCAATGATCGAATCAAGAACAGGGCCAGAGACCTGAAGGATTTGATAAAAGAAGAGTACACAAAGGAAGAGCAGGCGTAATCAAGTGCTAAAAATATCAGTACGAAATCTGGTTGAATTTGTATTGAAATCCGGTGACATCGATACTTCACATGGCAGCGTCAGTGATGCGAAGGCATGTCAGGAGGGCAGCAGGATTCATCGGAAGCTTCAAAAGGCTCAGAGAACTGCATATACTCCAGAGGTGAGTCTGAAATACACAACTTTGGTGAATTCCAGAGCGGATACCTTTGATCTGTTAATTGAAGGCAGGGCTGATGGTATCATCGATCATGGTGAAGACGAAGAAATCCGCTATACTATTGATGAAATCAAAGGAATGTATATGGAACTTGATCATATCAAGGAGCCCTTTGAGGTTCATTTGGCACAGGCAAAATGCTATGCCTATATTTGGGCAAAGGATAAGGCGCAGGAAGCCATATCCGTGCAGATGACCTACTGCAATCTGGAAACGGAACTATGTAAATATTTTACGCAGATTTTTCATTTTCATGAATTGGAACAATGGTTTAAAACGCTTATCGGAGAATATTCCAAATGGGCAAGCTGGGAATATCAATGGAAAAAACAACGTGACTTATCCATAAAACCAATTGAATTTCCATTTACCTATCGCCCGGGACAAAGGGATCTGGTTACAGGGGTTTATCGAAGTATTATCAGGGAAAGAAAACTATATATTGAGGCTCCTACGGGAGTTGGTAAGACCATTTCCACCGTATATCCTGCGGTAAAAGCCATGGGGGAAGGACAGGCTGAGAAGATTTTTTATCTTACGGCAAAGACCATAGCCAGAACGGTTGCTGAGGATACCTTTTCCATGCTGGTGGAAAAAGGGATGTTCCTTAAGATAGTTACCATTACAGCAAAAGAAAAAATCTGTATATTTGATAAGTGTCAGTGTACCCCGGGACTTTGTGAACGGGCGAAGGGGCATTATGACAGGGTAAATGACGCAGTATTTGATCTCCTTACCAATGAGAATCAGATAAGTCGCGAGTTGATTACTGTTTATGCTGAAAAGCATATGGTCTGTCCATTTGAAATGTGTTTGGATGCAACAAATTGGTCAGATGTAGTGATTTGTGATTATAATTATGTTTTTGATCCAACTGCTCATTTGAGACGATTCTTTGCCTATGAAAAGAAACAGGATTACGTGTTTCTCATTGATGAAGCCCATAACCTGGTAGAGCGGGCAAGAGAAATGTATAGTGCCCAATTAGAAAAGAATGATTTTTTAGAAGTGAAAAAAATCATTAAGCCTTATCATAAGAAATTAGAAAAGGCATTGGAAGGTGCCAATCACGATTTGCTCCTGTTGAAACGTCAATGTGACCAGAGTATGGTACTGGAGGAGATACAGGGTTTTGCATTTCGATTGATAAGGCTGGCATCAGTTTTTGAAGAATTTTTGCAGTCCATGCCTCATCTGGAGGATCGAGACAAGGTGTTGGAGCTTTATTTCAATGTCCGCAATTTTCTTGCGATTTATGAAGAGATGGACTTTCGATACCGGATATTTGCGGATTACACCTCTGACGATGTGTTTCGTTTGAGTTTGAAATGCATGGATCCTTCGGGGCAGCTTAAGCAGTACCTTGGAAAGGGAAAGTGTGCAGTCTTTTTTTCTGCTACCTTATTACCAATTCAGTATTATAAAGAACAACTGGGAGGGGAAGAAGAGGATTATGCCATATATGCCCCATCGCCATTCAAGTCGGAAAGGCGACTTTTGATGATTGGTCCTCAGGTGAGTACCAGGTATCAAAGAAGAGGACAGGAGGAGTTCGAAAAGATTGCCGAATACATTCGGGTCTTTACCTCTGCTAAGGTTGGAAACTATTTTGTCTTTTTTCCTTCATATCTGTTTATGAATCAGGTGGCAGCCTGCCTGGAGGAAGATGGGAGCCGATGTGTCTATCTGCAGAAGCAGGGAATGAAGGAAGAAGAGAAGGAAGAATTTTTGGGATACTTTCAAGAAAATACGGTTATGACACAGATTGGTTTTTGCGTGATGGGAGGAATTTTCGGAGAAGGAATTGACCTGAAAAACGATCGCCTTATCGGTGCAGTCATTGTCGGAACCGGACTTCCTATGGTTTGTGATGAAAGAGAACTGTTCCGGGAGTATTATCAGGAAAGAAATCATGCCGGCTTTGAATATGCATATCTTTACAATGGTATGAATAAGGTATTGCAATCAGCTGGAAGAGTAATCCGAACCGATGAAGATAAAGGTGCTATTCTGCTGTTGGATGAACGGTTTGTAAACCGTCAATATACTAGCTTATTCCCACGGGAGTGGTTTCCCAATGAAACCATAACGCTGGAAACCATGGAAAAGCGGTTGCAGGAATTTTGGGAGAACAAGTGTGAAGAAGACATCCGCAACCCTTAATTTGAGTATGCACGAAAGTGCATAGACGGGAGCAAGGTGTGAATAAATATAAAGGAATTTTATTTGATTTGGATGGTACACTGGTGGATTCTGTAGAGTCGATTGCAATGGCCGGAAACAAGGCGTTACATGGAGTAGGCTTAAAGGAACATCCAGTGGATAATTACAAGTATTATGCTGGTGATGGTGTGGATATGCTGATAAAGCGGGCACTTAAGGATGCCGGGGATATATCTGGTGAGCATTTTGATAAGGCATATGCTATTTACAAAGAGTGCTTCAAGGAAGATTGCACATATAAGGTGCAGGCATTTGATGGAATCAAGGAGATGCTTGACCAACTAAAGAAACAGGGAATTAAAATAGGAGTAATATCAAATAAACCCCATTTACGCACCGTGGATGTGGTGGAGTCCATTTTTGGGAAAGGATATTTTGATATTATAGCTGGCCAGAAGGAAGAGGTGCCCAAGAAACCCAATCCGACCAGTACTCTGGCAGCGGCAAAAGAGTTGGGAATTCGTCGGGAAGAGTGTGTCTATGTAGGGGATACGGATGTAGATATGCAGACAGGGAACCGTGCTGGAATGTTTACGATAGGGGTTCTTTGGGGATTTCGCGATGAGGGAGAATTAGAAAAAAACAATGCTCAGATGATTATAAAAAAACCAGAAGAGCTGTTTCATATATTCTAATTTCAGGAGGTAATGAGTATGTTATTTGTGAGGACTGATGATTTAAAGGCGGGGATGCGTCTTGCCCGTCCAATTTATAACAAAAACGGGGTTTTGTTATATGGTGTGGATACAAAGCTCACGACACAGGGTGTATTAAGTGTAAAGAACTTTGGACTGATTGGAATTTATATCCTGGAACCAGCTGAACCAGTACCACCTATGACACCGGAAGATGTAGAATTCGAGAGGTTTCAGACGATGGCTGTATTTACTCTTCGCGATATCTTTAATGTGATTGGGCAGAAAAAGCGTGCCACAACCCTGCCTGGTCTGGTTAACGATATTATGCGGAGTTATGGACGTATGGATCATAAGGTTAACTTTATGCAGAATTTAAGGAGTAAAGAGGATGGAATCTATAAACATTCTCTCAATGTGGCCATATTGCTTGCCCTTATGTCAAACCGGATGCACATGAATAATCAGGAGCAGATTAAACTGATTATGTCCGGTCTTCTTCATGAGAGCGAATACAATAGTTATGAATTGGATGAAGGAGTACAGAAGATAATCGCACAAATGTATCATAAGCTGGGAATGATGGAGGAAGGAAAAACACCTGTCCAGGTCAGCCGCATGGCAGATATGCTTCTGGTTGCATATACCTATGACAACATGACTGCTATGAAGCTGGATGAAGATCCATCTTCAGAAATAGAAGCAATCCGCTATCTTTTGGATGAAGATAATGAATTTTCCCAAGACGCAGTATGGAGTCTGATTGACAGTATCAATATTCTGACACCAGGTGTCTGTATAGAGCTTACCAATGGTGAAAAGGGACTTGTTCTGCGGGAAAATCGAAATAATATTCTTCGGCCCACCATTCTTTCCTTTGCCGGAAATCAGATACTGGATTTGTATTATGATAGTGTGTTTAATCAGATTCAGATTAAAGATATTATGAAAACCATGGATAATCGTGTTGTGTTGGACCGTTCACTGCTTCAGGTGGTAAAGGATAAGGGAGTCATGGCCTAGTGCATCACTTTGAAAATAAGTAGTTTTTTGATCCACAAATATTGACATTTTGGTTATTTTGTATATAATAAGAGTAGAACATAATAAAAAATGATTGGATTTGTATAGATTCATAATTGGATGAATGTTTCTACCAACTACCGTAATAGTTGCCTATAAATCCCCAAAGACCAGGGGATTTATAGGCTTTTTTGGTCTTTGTGCAAAAAGGAGGGATTCTATGAAGAATGATTTTGTACTAAGAGGAAATCTGTGTTACAGTACGGATAAGGATACGCTAATCACGGTGGAGAGAGGATATCTGGTCTGCCTGAATGGAACGGTGGCAGGAGTATTTGAGACATTACCCCAACAGTATCAGGAGTTGCCATTAAAAGATTTTGGAGATCAGTTGATTATTCCAGGCTTGACTGATTTACATGTTCATGCGCCACAATACAGTTTCAGGGGATTAGGGATGGATATGGAGCTTTTAGACTGGCTGAATACCAATACCTTTCCGGAGGAGGCGAAATACAAAGACCTTGAATATGCCAGAAAAGCATATGAAATCTTTGTAAATGATTTAAAAAAAGGTGCAACAACAAGAGCCTGTATTTTTGGAACGGTCCATGTGGAGGCAACCAGTTTGTTGATGGATCTGTTAGAAGAAAGCGGACTGGGAACCATGGTGGGAAAAGTAAATATGGACCGAAACGCGCCAGATTACCTTAGAGAAGACGGGGCAGAAGAGTCAGCTGAAGCAACTATAAGCTGGCTTAAGGCAGTGCAGAAACGATACCAGAACACAAAACCAATTTTAACACCCCGATTCATTCCCACTTGCTCTGATGATTTAATGAAAAAGTTAAAGAACATTCAGATGGAGTATCAGCTTCCACTTCAATCTCATTTGTCAGAAAACCAGGGAGAGATTGCATGGGTGAAGGAGCTTTGTCCGGAAAGCCGTTTCTATGGTGATGTATATTATCAGTTTGGTATGTTTGGAGGAGACTGTAAGACCATTATGGCCCATTGTGTGTCCTCTACGGAGGAGGAGATTGCACTGATGAAACAGCAGGGGGTTTATATTGCCCATTGTCCTCAATCCAATACCAATCTGGCTTCAGGAGTGGCACCGGTTCGTCAGTATCTGGACCAGAAACTGTTAGTAGGACTTGGGACAGATATTGCGGGAGGCTCTTCCCTTTCTATCATCCGAGCGATGGCAGATGCCATTCAGGCTTCTAAGCTTCGCTGGCGACTTCAGGATGATACAAAGGCGCCAATCACCTTTGAAGAAGCTTTTTATATGGGAACTCTGGGTGGTGGCAGTTTTTTTGGTCAGGTGGGTACTTTTTTGGAGGGGTATGAATTGGATGCGGTAGTGCTTACTGATGAAAACCTTCCCTACCCACAGAAACTTAGTATTAGAGAACGTTTGGAACGACTGGTATATCTTTCCGATGATCGGAATATTCTTGAAAAATATGTGGCAGGTAAAATGTGCGTTCTTCATTGATTATTTATATTAAGAGAGCATTCTTGAATACCTTGGAGGATTGTAAAAATATTTTCATTGATAGCTTGTGTGTCATCATTGAGGGTATTTATGCAAAGATTGAAGATAATAAAAAAATGGGAGGTATGTGAAAATGGGTATTGGAAAAAATTTGACACGTGTCGATGCCTATGAAAAAGTAACTGGCGGAGCAAAGTATACGGCTGATTTGGAACCAGCTAATCTGTTGGTTGCTAAAATTGTAAGAAGTACGATTGCCAATGGAGTTGTAACGAGTATTGACACGACAGAAGCAATGAAGATACCAGGTGTGGTCAAAATTGTAACCTGCTTTGAGGTGCCGGAAATTGATTTCCCCACAGCAGGGCATCCCTGGTCAGTGGAAAAATCTCATCAGGACATTGCCGATCGCAGGCTGCTTAACCGTCGAGTACGGGTTTACGGTGATGAAGTGGCAGCGGTTATTGCTGAAGATGAAGTAGCAGCAGTTAGGGCTATGCGTTTGGTAAAGGTGGAATACGAAGAATATGCTCCGCTTATCACGGTAGATCAAGCTATGGCAGAAGATGCATCTGTGCTTCATGATGCATTTCCTGGTAATATCATAAAGAAAACCGGTTTTACACTGGGAGAAGGCACCTATGAGGAGGCAGTGGCGGCAGAAGAACTAATCGAAGCAGAAGCCGTATATGAGACTCAGACGGTACAGCATTGTCACCTGGAAACTCCAATATGCTTTGCACGGATGGAGAATGAAAAGATCGTTGTAACCTCATCTACGCAGATTCCGCACATTACACGAAGAGTAGTGGGTCAGGCACTGGGAATTCCATGGGGAAAGGTTCGGATTATCAAACCATACATTGGTGGTGGATTTGGAAATAAACAGGATGTTATCTATGAGCCTCTGGCCGCTTATCTGTGTACGCAGGTAGGAGGGAGAGGGGTGAAAATCGATCCCACCAGAGAAGAAACCCTTGCTAACACCAGAGTGCGTCATGCCATAAAATTTGAAGTGAAAGCAGCAGCAAGGCCGGATGGAACCGTGGTGGCCCGGAAATTCAAAGCATATTCCAATCAAGGTGGTTATGCATCTCACGGACATGGAATTGTAGCAAATGCTGCTAATATGTTTAAACAGCTTTATCATGATGAAAAAGTGATAGAATCAGAAGCTACAACCGTTTATACCAATATTGCCCCCGGTGGAGCGATGCGTGGATATGGAATTCCACAGGGTGACTTTGCTGCGGAAGCGCTTATGGACGACTTGGCCAGAAAGCTGGACATTGACCCAATTGAGTTTCGCCTGAAAAACTGTATGGAGGAAGGCTATGTTGACCCTCATACCAATGTCCATTTTTATTCTTATGGATTAAAGGCCTGCGTTGAAAAAGGAAAAAAAGCCATTGAATGGGACAACAAACGGGCGGCTTATGAAAATCAGACCGGGCCTATCCGCAGAGGTGTGGGAATGGCTATGTTCTGCTATAAAACAGGAGTTTACCCTATTTCCCTGGAGACGGCATCCTGTCGTATGATACTCAACCAGGACGGTTCCATCCAGGTACAGATGGGAGCAACCGAGATTGGCCAGGGTGCTGATACGGTATTTACCCAGATGGCAGCGGAAGTTACCGGAATTACCGAGGATCGGGTTTATGTGATTTCCACCCAGGATACCGATATAACCCCATTTGATACTGGAGCTTATGCCTCTAGACAGACTTATGTCAGTGGAAAAGCGTTAAAAGAAGCCGGACTTTTATTAAAAAGCAAGATACTTGATTATGCCAGCTACAAACTGGACAAAACAGCCGATACGATGGATGTTATAGAAAATAATGTAGTGGAAAAAGAGACACGAGAAGTACTGGTAACCATGGAAGCATTAGCCATGGAGGCATTCTATAGTCTGGAACGGTCGGAGCATATTACCGCAGAAGTAACCAATCATTGCAAAGAAAACACCTTTGCATCAGGAGTCTGCTTTGCTGAGGTAGAAGTTGATATTCCTCTGGGAAAAGTAAAGGTAGTCAAAATTGTTAACGTTCATGATAGCGGAACCTTAATCAATCCCAAGCTGGCCGAAGCACAGGTACATGGTGGCATGAGTATGGGACTGGGCTACGCTTTAAGTGAGCAGCTCTTATACAATGAAAAAGGCAAACCATTAAATGATAACCTGTTGGATTACAAATTGCCAACATCCATGGATACACCAGAGCTGCATGTGGAATTTGTAGAAATCGAGGATCCATCCGGACCTTTTGGCAATAAGGCTCTTGGAGAACCACCAGCGATTCCGGTGGCACCAGCAATCCGTAATGCGGTTTTGCAGGCGACAGGAGTCGGAATCAATTCGCTGCCGTTGGATCCACAGAAACTGGTGGAAGAATTTAAGCAGGCTGGATTAATATAGGGGGAAGATTGAAAGATATCAAAGAGTGATGTCTCCGAAATTCATTTTCAACCCCTTGATTTATACGCCCGCTGATGCGGGCAGATGGGAGCTAACTATGTATGATATTGAAACATATTACCAGGCAAAGGATGTTAAAGATGCCATAAGAGCTCTGGAATCTAATCCAGAAGCTATAATTATTTCTGGTGGCAGCGATGTTCTGGTACAAATTCGGGAGGGCAGACATGCAGGATGCAGTCTGGTAAGTATTCACGATATAGAGGAATTAAAAGGGATTCGGTTGGATGAGGAAGGTAATCTTTTGATTGGAGCCGCTACGGTATTTTCTCATATTACCAACAATGAATTAATCCAGAAACGGATTCCGGTTCTGGGAGAAGCTGTTGATATGGTAGGTGGTCCTCAAATACGTAATGTCGGAACCATTGGAGGAAATGTTTGTAATGGAGTAACCAGTGCAGACAGTGCTTCGACCTTGTTTGCCCATAATGCAATTCTGGTATTGGAAGGAATTAATGGGGAACGTGAGGTGTCTATTCATGATTATTATACCGGTCCAGGAAAAACTGTAAGAGAACATGCAGAAATACTGAAATATATTAAAATAGCCAAAGAAAACTACGAAGGTTATTTCGGCCATTACATCAAATATGGCAAGCGGAATGCTATGGAAATCGCCACCCTGGGCTGTTCTGTCAATGTAAAGCTTTCACCGGACAAAACACAGGTAGAAGATTTCCGTATCGGTTATGGTGTAGCTGGTCCCACACCACTCCGCTGCAGGGTAACAGAAGAAAAAGTCAAAGGACAAAAGCTTGGAAAAGAGCTTCTTGAGATAATTGGCAAGGGTGTTTTAGAGGAAGTAAATCCTCGTACCAGTTGGAGAGCTTCCAAAGAATTCCGGCTACAGCTGATTGAAGAATTAGGAAAACGAGCTTTTACCCAGGCCGTAATAAATGGAGGAGGTAATCTGGATGCTTAAGATAATTAATTTTACACTAAATGGAAAAGAGACAGAAGTACCCATTGACGAAAGAGACTCTTTGCTGGAGGTCCTTCACAACCGACTGGGAATGGATAGTGTAAAGAAAGGCTGTGAAGTAGGCGAATGTGGAGCGTGTACGGTATTGGTTGATGGCGAAGCTATTGATTCCTGCATCTACTTGGCCTCATGGGCAGAAGGCAAGAGTATTCTCACGGTAGAAGGCTTGAAAGGACCAAATGGAGAGCTTTCATTAATCCAAAGGGCATTTATTGAGGAGGCGGCTGTACAATGTGGATTCTGTACGCCAGGGCTGATTATGACAGCGGTAGAAATCGTAGGAACTGGAAAGCGGTATTCCAGAGAAGAACTCCGCAAGTTAATATCTGGGCATCTCTGCCGTTGTACTGGATATGAAAATATTCTAAATGCGGTGGAACGTATCGTGGAAGAAACCTACAAAGCGGTAAATTTATAACTTTGTGTTTAGGTGGTGAGAGGACGCTCCTGAGATATAGGTTGCGAACGCCGAAAGAGCGGGTGGATCAATGCCTCCCAGAAACGGCTTCCTTTGAAAACGGCTCGCATGCGAAAGATTTCTGGCTAGCGTAGAAGCACCGAAAGAACTAAGACTTTAAAAATTTGCTAAGGGCACCCCCACAAAAACTATAACTCGCACTTTAGTACATTGGAATGTTGTACTCATTGATGCTC
>JAVBLX010000183.1:0-21406 GCA_031553075.1 Acetivibrio sp. | reverse complement strand
GTAGATGAAGCGTTACAGGAAGCTCAGGATTACATTGACTTAGAACAGTAAGAATGAAAGAAAACATTCGCGTTCAGTGTTCATTTAATTATTAGAAAATAGGATATGGGAGCTGCCCGAGGCCGAGGGCTTCGGGCACTCCTTACTTTATATTATAGGAAATTAAAGGAGGAGTTACTGTGAAGATTAAGAAATTTTTCTACTCACAAAAGGCAGCCCCATATGTGTTTGTATTACCATTTATAATTAGCTTTGCATTCTTTTGGGTATATCCTTTATTTAGTACAGTAAAAATGAGTTTTCAATCCATTCTTCCAGGACAGATTGAATGGGTTGGCTTAAATAACTATACAAAATTGTTAAAAGATTCGGTGTTTCAGATTGCAATCTGGAACAGTACCAAGTACATGTTATGGACCCTGGTATTATTAATTCCTTTTCCAATGATGTTTGCCGTTTTGATGGACAGTAATTTGGTAAAGCTTAAAGGTTTATGGAAGGCTCTTTTGTACCTCCCAGCACTTACGTCAGTGGTTATTTCCGGTACCTTATTTCGTCTTATGTTTTCGGAATACAAAACCGGTCAGATGAATCTTGTTTTAGAATGGTTAGGAAAAAGTCCGATTCCATGGCTGAAAGGCTCGGCAACTGCCACCTTTGCACTACTGTTGCTGGCATGTTGGAGATGGACAGGAGTTAATATGCTTTACTTTTTGTCAGGTCTTAAAAGTATTGATGGAGCTCTTTATGAATCCGCTGAAATTGATGGTGCAACAGCGCTCCAGAAATTTCGCTACATAACCATTCCTTTATTAAAACCGACTACTATCTATGTGTTGACCATCAGTGTATACGCTGGTCTTGCCATGTTCCTGGAAAGCTTCATGCTTTGGGCGGGAAATGCATCACCAAAGAATATTGGTCTGACAATTGTAGGTTACTTATATAAACGTGGTATTGAAAAGAATCAGTTGGGCTATGCTTCGGCAGTAGGCTTGGTATTGCTGGTGATTGCTCTGGTTATCAATGTAATCCAGCTAGTGCTAAACGGAACCTTTAAGAAGGAGGAAAAATAATCATGGCAAATAACAACGCTGCTTCTTCTAAAAAAGATAAAATGGGGATGACCATAAAAAGACGGTTTCTAAGTACAGCAAGTACAGCAATATTTGCAATTCTTGGTCTTTTGGTTATATTTCCGGTGTTTTCAGGTTTGATCGCTTCCTTTCGTCCGGGAAGAGAATTGATTCGCAGAGGACTCAGTATTAATTTGGATGTTTCGACGATGACCGTTGCTAACTATGCTTACTTGTTTTCCGGTAATGCGGATTCCAAGAAATATTTTATGTGGTTTAGGAACAGTATGTTTCTTACGTTCCTTTCGGTCGCTCTTACATTGATTGTGTGTTATTTTGTTGCTTATGGATTGTCAATGTATAGCTACAAATTAAAAAACTTTTTATTCTTTCTGGTTATTGCAACCATGATGGTACCATTTGAAATCCTTATGCTGCCTTTGTATCAAGAAATGATCGATTTACATCTGATTAACTCAACGGCTGGTGTTGTGCTGCCGGGTATTTGTGGGGCATCCACTATATTCTTCTTCCGCCAGTATATGATAGGGCTTCCCAAGGAACTCCTGGATGCAGGAAGAATTGATGGTGCTACCGAGTATGGTATCTGTGTGAAAATAATGCTTCCAATTACAAAGCCAGCATTTGCAGCGATGGCAATTCTTTGCTCCATGGGTGCGTGGAATAATATGCTGTGGCCAATGTTAGTATATCGTTCTGCAAGCAAGTTTACCTTACCGATTGGACTTAATACATTATTGACTCCTTACGGCAATAACTATGATGTACTGATTGCTGGTTCCATGTTTGCAATCGTTCCAATCTTCGTTGTGTTCCTGTGTTTCCAGAGCTACTTTATTGATGGAATGACAGCAGGAGCAGTAAAAGGATAAGGTGAGTAAAAAACTATAAAATGGCAAAATTTGGAGGTAGACAAAAATGGCAGACAGAAGAGCAAAAATGCTGGTAGACAAAAGCTTTAAAATAGCAGAAGTGGACAAACGGGTATATGGTTCCTTTATTGAACACTTGGGACGGGCGGTATATAATGGTGTTTATCAGCCGGGACATCCATCTGCAGATGAAGATGGTTTCCGCAAGGATGTAATTGAGTTGGTAAAGGAACTGGATGTGCCGATTATTCGATATCCAGGTGGAAACTTTGTTTCCAATTTCTACTGGGAAGACAGCGTAGGACCAAAAAGCGAAAGAAAACCAAGACTGGATCTGGCTTGGCGAACCTTAGAAACCAATGAATTTGGTTTAGGTGAATTTGATAAATGGCTGAAAAAAGTAAATTCTGAAATGATGATGGCAATAAACCTTGGAACCAGAGGCATTACCGATGCTTTGAATTTGTTAGAGTATTGTAATCTGGATACCAACAGCTATTACAGCAATCTTCGTAAGAGTCATGGACAGAAAGACCCATATAATGTTAAAGTTTGGTGCCTTGGAAATGAAATGGATGGACCTTGGCAGATGGGGCATAAGACCGCTTATGAATATGGTCGGCTGGCAGCAGAAACAGCAAAAGCGATGAAGGTAATGGATCCGGGTATTGAATTGGTTTCCTGTGGCAGCTCCAATGTAGAAATGCCTACCTTTCCTGAATGGGAAGCAATATCCCTGGAAGAATCCTATGACTATGTGGATTACATTTCTTTACATAATTACTATGGAAATGCAGAGAATGATACGGAAGATTTCTTTGCCAAAACACAGGATATGGAGACTTTTATCCATACGGTAATCGCTACCTGTGATTATATCAAAGCCAAAAAGAGAAGCAAGAAAGCCCTCAACTTAAGCTTCGACGAATGGAATGTATGGTTTCATGCAATAGCGTCCGACAATGAGGAAATGGAAAAACGTCCATGGCAGGTAGCGCCCCACCTGTTGGAAGATATTTATGATTTTGAGGATGCTATTTTGGTTGGGCTTATTCTGATTACCTTCCTGAAGCATGCAGACCGCCTTAAAATGGCCTGTCTGGCACAGCTGGTAAATGTAATCGCCCCAATCATGACGGAAAATGACGGTGGGGCATGGAAGCAGACTATTTTCTATCCATTCCTCCATGCCTCCAAATATGGAAGAGGAATTGCTTTACAGCCAGTGGTATCTTCTGAAAAATATGATACAAAGAATCATTGTGATGTGACTGACATTGAAGCAATCGCTGTTTACAACGAGGAAAAAGAGGAAGTTACTATTTTTGCAGTAAATCGTAACGTAAAAGAGGATGTAAAATTTGAAGCGGATGTTCGTGGTTTTGAAGGCTACAAGGTATTAGAATATCTTGCGCTGGAGCAGGAAGACATGAAAATAGTAAACGGAATTACAGGCGAAAAAGTAACACCATATCAGAAAATGGAATATGAACTCAATGGTGGAGTATTTACAACGGTAATGAAAAAATGCTCCTGGAATGTGGTTCGTCTTGGGAAGTAAATAAATTTTTAGTAAACTTCATAGCAAAAGAACTGACAATATGCCAAAGTTGGAATATTGTCAGTTCTTTTTATATATTTTCGTAAAGATTTTCCTGGTAAATCTGCGTTTTGCCATTAATTGTGTCATTGGTATGCTTAGCTGCAGCAGTGGCGGCTTTTTCTTTATTTCTTTCTTCGATAGCCTCATATAAATCCACAGTGTTCATATAAAGGGTATTGGTTCCATGCATTCTGGAATAACGTTCCCAAAGACTTAAAACAGGAGATTTAAAGGAGTAGAAAATCAGTGGGAGTAATGTGTTTCCGCTGATGACAGCCAATTCGTGGTAGAACTGAAAAGACAATTGAGCAGCCTCTTCTGCTTCACGAGCCTCTCCAAGCTGGTCTACTATACTTTTCAGCAAAGCTAATTCATCTTCTGTAATTTTATCAATGGCCAGCTGGGCCGCCAGTGTAACCAGCACAATTCGCACTTCCAGGATGGACTTGATTTCCAGAGGGCGTAGCATCCCCCCATTGTAGTTCATGATCGAAGTAAGCGTCTCCAAGGTTCCGTTTCTTCGATAATCGGCTACAAAAACCCCTATTCGAGGTTTTACCGAAAGAAATTCTTTACGCGCCATTTCTGCAATCCCAGCGTTGACAACCGCGCGGCTTACCTGCATGCTTTCTGCTAACTCTCGCTCAGAAGGCAGCTTGGAACCGATTTCCAATTTGCCGGATAATATCATTCCTTCTAACTCGGTTACAAATAGTTCCTTTAAAGTAGGTGCATTCAATTTTTTAAATTCCATGAAAATCAACCTTTCTCTATAATTTCTAATGCTATCATGTTATTACCTCAGATGAAGGTCAAATATCTTCATTAATAGAAAACATAAGAATCATCAAATGTTCTATCTGATATCTGGTATGACCACATACCATAAGTTATTATAGTAGAAAAAACCTAAAAACACAATTTATATTTTACAATTTGGGCAGGTATTTAAGCAATCAGGTTGCAAATTACATCAAATTATGTTAGAATTTTATCAATACATTTTAGAGTACTATTTTTGGTATGACCAGAGAAAAGGAGAATGACATTATGTTTTTATTTGGAGAAATCTCTCTTACGTCAGCCCTAATGTGGGTAGCAGTAACCGCCGGATTGGTTCTGGCAAATGAAATATCCCGCCGAAATAAAATTGCGGCAATGTTATGTTTTGTGGCACTTCCTCTCGTACTGACCATTTTTGTATGGCCACACACAGCAGGAGCAGGCAGCAGTACTGGTACATGGTTCCATTGGGTAAAAGTTTATTCTGCATTAGCGGGATGTCTTGGTTTCTTCTGTCTTCGTCATGTAAAAGGATGGAGTACCAACAAAATTGTTTTGTGTTTCCCACCATTAATTCTTGCCGTCAACATTTTAGAAGCCGTAATCCGTGACTTCCAATGCTATAGCTTTAATGGCGTGTATGATGGCGTAACCATCATTGGTGGTCCTTGGAATATTATGAACGGAATCGCTGGAATTCTCAATATCATCACCATTACCGGATGGTTTGGAATTTATGTAAGCAAGGGCAAGAGCAAAGACATGATGTGGCCAGACATGATTTGGCCATGGATTATTGCTTATGATTTATGGAATTTTGCATATGTATACAACTGTGTATCCGACCATGCCTTCTATGCCGGAGCAGCTCTTTTAGTAGCACCTACGCTGGCACATTTCTTCTTAAAGAAGGGTGCATGGTTACAGCATAGAGCACATACCCTGGCATTCTGGATGATGTTCACCATGGCATTCCCAGCCTTTGTACAGGATTCTCAGTTTGCTGTAAAAGCATCTCATAACACAACCGCATGGTTTATCGTAAGCTTCCTGGCATTGGCAGCTAACGTGGCAGTATTGGTGCTTCATGTATACCGTGCAGTAAAATACAAGAAAAACGTATTAAAAGATGATGTTTATGCAGGAACCAAGGCTTACGAAGAAGCAGCCAACCTGTAATTTATTAACTGCTATTTAGTAGCGCTTTACCAGATGTGGTTTTGTCAACAATAAGATTTAATTAAAGGCATGCCACAAAAGCACGCTCTGAACCATTGGAAAAATATGTAGCAAATGGTCCGGTTATTTAGAAAAGAACGTACTTAGTAAAAAATAAAATTAGATAAGCCTAAAAGCACAGAAGTCTGCTTTTAGGCTTTCTTTTTTTGAATAGGTTTTATGGATAACATCAAAACTTGCATTATAACTTAAAATGCTTTATAATTGAATTATAATTCATTCAAAGGAAGTGGAAATGTGCCAAAAACAAAAGAAGCATTTGAAGCAATGAGGGAAGAAACCCGAAAAAAAATTGAAATGAGTGCTCTAAAGCTATTCGCCAGAAAAGGATTGTCTGTAAAAGTAGGTGAGATCGCTCGCGAGGCTGGTCTTAGTCAGGGGCTCATGTACAGTCATTATCCCTCCAAGGAGGCATTGATTGCCGAATTGGTACGACAAGCCAACACCATTTCCAGTACAGAAGTGGGAGGCATTCAGGATAATAAGGAAAGTGCACGAGACAAAATCATGAAAATGAATTACATGATGTACGGCATGCTTACCACGGAAAATCCGGGGATAGACTACTTTTTGTTTATGCTCCAGGTTGGCATGAGCGGTGGCTTAGGGGATGTTCCTGAAATTATGGAGGCTGCCCAGAGAGCCGATGATCCCATTACCAGTCTGACCGCCATTATTTCCCAAGGACAGATGGAGGGAACCGTGGTAGAAGGGAACCCAGTGCAGCTAGCCATAACCTACTGGGCAGAAATCCAGGGGCTCTGCTGCTACGCAATCCTCAAAATGCCCATAAAACCAGAACCAGAAATGCTGGCCCGAATTTTATTGAAGGAGCCAAATTGACTAAAATAATAATTTAGCACATAGGAAGGAGCAAGAGTATGAAAGGGAATGAAAATAAAAAGGTAGTTGTGGTAGGAGCAGGAATTGCAGGATTAACTGCAGGAATTTATGCCGCCCGCAGTGGTTTTGACGTTACAATAATTGAGCAACACACTATTGTGGGAGGAATGTGTACCAGTTGGAAACGCAAAGGGTATTTTTTCGAAGGAGCAATCAATTGGTTAACCGGTTCCGCTCCAGGAACTGCATTAAATAATGTCTGGAGAGACACGGGAGCTCTCAGTGACCAGATAAAAGTATTTTATCATGATCCTTTTCACAGTGTGGAATGGGAAGGCAAAACGATAAAGCTTTATCGGGATATTGACAAAACCTGTGATGAATTCAAAGAAATTTCACCGAAAGATACCAAAGCAATCGAGCAATTCCGTTCTGATGTAAAAGCACTGACGAAAATGCGCATGCCCGTGATGGATGTAAAGGGAGTAAAAGCCGAAAAACCAGTCAAAATGCCAATGAAAGATATGATGAAAATGGTTCCGTCTATTCCGAAAATGAGAAGATTGAGCCAGATGACATGTGGAGAATATGCAGAGCAATTTCAACATGAGGGTATTCGATTTGTGATGAGCTTTATGCCTGGGGAATATGTTGCTACCAGCTTGATTTTTACTGCGGCAACCCTTGCAGCAGGTGATGGTGGTTACCCAGAAGGCGGCTCAATCCCCATGGTGCAGAGAATGTCAAAAACTTATAAAGAACTGGGGGGAACCCTGTTACTAAATACCAAAGTAAAACAAGTCTTAATAGAAAATGGAGCAGTCACTGGTGTGGAATTAGAAGACCGGGTATTAAAGGCAGACGCAGTTATTATTACGCAAGAAATACTTGCAGCAGTAGATAAGCTATTTGAAAGTACTCCAAAAGAGGCATGGATTGAAGAACTACGTCAAAAAATAAAGCCTGCAGCAGGAACCTTTGTCGGAATCGGAATTCGTGCCAGTGTCCCAGAAACCCCAGATTTTATGCTTGATGAACCAATTATCTGTGCTGATATTACCTATCATAATATAAGTTTTACTAACTACTCTCGATTTAAAGATTACGCCCCCGAAGGAGGAACCACACTGACCACCTGCTTTATGGACGAAACCTACGACTATTGGAAAAAAGTTCGTGAGGAAGGCAGATATGAGGAAGAAAAGCAGAAAGTTGCGGAGCAGTTAATCAAAGTCATCTCTAAGAAATATCCTCAGGCAGAAGGGAAAATCGAAGTCATTGATATAGCAACCCCTTTAACCTATGAACGCTATACGGGAGCTAGTCGTGGTTCCTGGATGGCTGTAATGGGAAGAGGAGAAGCCAACAAAGAATACCCTTGTGAACTGGAAGAAGCAAAAGGAGTATACTTTGCTGGCCACCGAGCCATGTTACCAGGTGGTTTGCCAGTTGCATTGAGTAGTGGAAGAAAAGCAGCTCAGAAGGTTTGCAGACAATTTAATGTGATGTTCCGATAAATTGGGAGTGAATGCCATCAAATGTTGTAGCGTGAGATTGTTAGGTCCTTTTACATATGGTATACGGGAATAAAACTTGCAATAGACAAGAGCTATTTTCGACTATATTTGAGAATATTCTTTTCGGCAAGTCAATTATATTTTTATTGAAAGGCATTATATGTATAATAACATTTATCGTGATAATGAGTATATTAGTCTTTTGAAAAATGTTATATATAAAGAATATAACATTAGCGCTATAAATATTATGACTGCTAAACGTGGTTATTATGGTGAAACATGGCGACTTGAAACATCAGACAAGATATATTTTGTAAAGTTGGATTATTTCCCACGCCATCAAAAGAAATTTCGAAACAGCTTGTCAGTGGTAGAATATCTTTGTAACAGTGGTATAAATTTTATTAGTAAAATTGTTAAAACATGTGATGGTGAACTTTATGCACTGGTTAATTCTGCGGTGATGGGGGTGTTTGAGTGGATTAATGGAGAAAACCTTGAAAACGATGCCACCAAAACCCCGGAATATCAAATGCTTTGTAAAATTTATCCGCTAACAAAACAAGGTTTTGATATTCCGACAATCGAGTTCTCCGATGAAATGGCGGTCCTTTTTTACAATAAATGGGATCGATTAAAAATGATTTCCTCCAACGAATCAAGATATGTTTGTGAAATTTTGGAGCAGCGAAGCAAAATGTTATCTCATTGTGCTTTGCGGTTATCGCATTTTGCTTCCCTTTGTAAAAGCGATATATCGCACTTTTATATTACCCATGGCGATGCCGGAGGTAATTTTTTCGTAGGTAATGGTCGAAACTATATCGTTGATTGGGATGAGGTTATGTATGCGCCACTTGAACGTGATGCGTGGGTTATGTGTTGCCATGACTGGGCGAGAAAATTGTTTAATGATATACTTAGTCAAAACAATATTCCATATGAGTTACATTCAGAACGTCTTGCTTTTTATTGTTACCATATGTTTTTTCTTTATCTTGGAGAGTTTCTTGAGGATTTTACAGTACATGGAAAAAGCAAAGAAATTGAAGAATATTTCGATGGCTTTATTATTGAAAGGATTAAATACGCAGATACAATATAATTTATCATTTGTATCCGAGGCTAAGTGATTCAAGGATGAAGCCCCAGACAGTAATATCATCACATCAGCTTCAAGGAACTTCAACTTACCGTCTTTGAAAATCAACGAGCCGAGGAGGGTCTGTAGGCAGAGAGCAGGAGGCGGACCTAGCGCGGAAAATCCTGGCATTTGCGGAGGTGTCAGAATATCTTAGATGGTGGAAATTTGCGTTGCCCCACAAAAAGCTGTTGTTTGAGCATCGCAGCGTAGGTCATTGCCAATACACTCATATGCGAGTTGCAGTTTTTGTGGGGCGCCTTTAGCAAATTTTCAGCATCTTAGATATTCTGATACCGTAGCACTAGACAGGATTTTCCGCGCTAGGTCCGCCTCCTGCTCTCTGCCTACAGACCCTCCTTGGCTCGTGTCCGGGTTCCACCACCTTCCAGTTGTAAATTAAATTCCAAGTACGTCTGAATCCCAGTATGCAAAAAAGAAACCCCATGTACTTTATTAAGTACATGGGGTTTCCCCTACTAAAAAATCAAAATTATCCCATAACAACTTCAACGCAATATTCAGTCTTTCCCTTTTCATAAGGAATTACGCATCCCTCAACAGTATTCCCATCAACCAAAAGCGTCTTCACACCCTTCGCCACATTCTCAGGGTTTTTCACACTAATATGATAAGTACCTTCCCGGAATTTTCTGATAATCTCAAAATCACCAAAACCAGCAGGTACACAAGGATTCACACTAAGTCCTTGATGAGTTGGAGCAACTCCTAAAATATATTGGGATACATTTACAAAAGTCCAAGCAGCCGTTCCAGTAAGCCAACTATTCTTCGCCTCACCATGGAACTTTGCATCAGCGCCGGCAACCATCTGGGAATATACATAAGGCTCGGTCCGGTGAATTTCGCTGATTTCCTCTGTATAAGCAGGACAGGTCTTCTGATAGATTTCAAAAGCCCGGTCACCACGTCCAATTGTGGTCTCAGCAATGGAAACCCAAGGGTTGTTGTGACAGAAGATTCCAGCATTTTCTTTGTAGCCTGGCGGGTAGGAGGACACTTCTCCTAATTCCAGATGATATTTGGTATAAGCAGGCTGTAAAATCATAACACCATATTTTGTGTCCAGCTTTTCTTTGACAGAATCCAATGCCTTAACAGCAAGCCCTTCTTCCACACCGACTCCAGCCAGTACACAGAAGCCCTGAGGCTCGATGTAAATCTGACCTTCCTCACATTCCTTAGAACCAACCTTGTTGCCATAAGCATCATAGGCACGGGTAAACCATTCGCCATCCCAGCCATCCTTTAAAATAGCTTCATACATGATATCCACTTCTTTTAATGCATACTCCGCTTCCACTTTGTCGCCAGTCAGTTCACAAAGCTCAGCATATTCTTTGCCGTATTTTACAAACATTCCGGCAATAAAGATGGATTCCGCGACAGGGCCCTCGCTTGGTCCAAAGGTCTGGAAGGATTCGCCTGGTTGCTCGGAGAAGCAGTTTAGATTGAGGCAGTCATTCCAGTCAGCACGACCAATTAATGGTAGCTTATGTGGTCCTTTATGGTTTACAATATAATCAAAAGAACGTTTTAAATGGTTCATCAAAGGGGTTGCTTTGGATTCGTCATTGTCAAATGGAACCATTTCGTCTAAAATACTAATATCACCAGTTTCTTTTATGTAAGCATTGGTGCCGGCAATGAGCCAGAGTGGGTCATCGTTAAAACCGCTGCCGATGTCAGCGTTTCCTTTTTTGGTCAGAGGCTGATATTGATGATAAGCACTTCCGTCCTCGAACTGAGTGGTGGCAATATCAATAATACGTTCTTTTGCCCGATCAGGAATTAAGTGTACAAAACCAAGAAGGTCCTGGCAGGAATCACGGAAGCCCATGCCGCGGCCGATACCGGATTCATAATAGGAAGCGGAACGGGACATGTTGAAGGTAACCATACATTGATACTGATTCCAAATATTTACCATACGGTCAACCTTGTCATTGGCAGAGTTAACATGATATTTGGACAGCAGTCCTTCCCAGTAGGTTTTTAATTCATCCAGAGCCTTTGCTACATCAGCATCCGTTTTATACTTTGCCAAAAGAGCGTGAGCTGGTTCTTTGTTGATGATGCCAGGAGCTTCCCATTTGGAATCAGTTGGATTTTCGATGTAAGCCAGGACAAATACAAAGGTTTTTGATTCTCCGGCTTTCAGTGTCATGGAAATCTGTTGGGACGCAATGGGTGCCCAGCCACTAGCCATGGAATTAGTACAGCTGCCATTTTCTACGGATTCTGGTTTATCTGCACCTCGATATGCGCCTAAAAAGGAATCGCGAATGGTATCAAAGCCATCAATTGGATGATTTACGGAATAAACCGCATAGTGATTTCTTCTTTCTCGGTACTCGGTTTTATGATATATGGTAGAGCCTTCTACTTCAACTTCGCCGATGCTTAAGTTGCGCTGGAAGTTCTTCATATCGTCATCGGCGTTCCAGAGGCAGAATTCTACGTAGGAGAACAGAGAGAGATCCTTGTCCCCGGCAGATTCATTGGTTAAAGTGAGCTGAGTGATTTCACAGTTGTCGTTCATAGGTACAAAGGATAAGGAACAGGCCTTTACACCGTTTTTTGCTCCGGTAAACCGGCTGTAGCCAATACCATGGCGGCATTCATAAGAATCCAGTTCGGTCTTGGTTGGTTGCCAGCCAGGGTTCCAGATGGTATCACCATCTTTAATATAAAAATATTTGCCGTTTACATCTCCTGGGACATCGTTGTAACGATAGCGGGTAAGACGTAAAAGCTTTGCGTCCTTGTAAAAGCTGTAGCCACCACTGGTGTTGGATATCAAGGAAAAGAATTCATTGCAGCCTAAGTAGTTAATCCAGGGCAATGGTGTTTTGGGGGTAGTGATTACATACTCTTTGTTTTGATCATCAAAAAATCCGAATTTCATGGAGTCTCCTTCCTAAAATACATTGCCAAAAGCAATGAAAGTTGATAAAATAGATACGAAAACGTTTAAGTTATAAAATGCACTTTCAAAGGCGATAGCATTTTATTTGTTTTTTATTATACAATATGCACAAATAAAAAGCAAGAGTATTGCAAAAGAAATGCAAATAAAATAAAATAGATTTAAGAGAAACTAAAATTACGAAAACGATTTAGTAAGGAGATGGGGATATGGTATCACTAAAGGATATAGCACAAAAATGCGGCGTTTCTGTTGCTACAGTCAGCAAAGCACTGAATGATCAGAGCGATATAGGACAGGAGACGAAAATAAAAATCAAGGAAGTCGCCAAGGAGATGGGATATCTGCCTAATCTCTCCGCCAGGGCTTTAAAAACGAACCGGACGTATAATTTAGGGGTATTATTTTCCGATGAATCAAGAAGCGGACTAACCCATGATTATTTTGTCAGGGTTCTGGAAAGCTTTAAGGTGACTGCGGAGAAGCGAGGCTATGATATTACTTTCTTAAATTGCAACAATGAACGGAAAAATCGGATGTCCTTTTTGGAGCACAGCAAGTATCGCGGATTTGACGGAGTCGTCATTGCCTGTATTGATTTTTACACCAAGGAAGTGGAAGAACTCATTCAGGGGGATATCCCAGTGGTAACGATTGACCATGTGTTCAATAATCGGGTTGCGATTATGTCGGATAATGCAAGGGGAATTGAGGAACTGCTCTCTTATGTATACCAACAGGGGCACCGTAAAATCGCTTTTATTCACGGAGCGGCCAGTGCCGTTACACAGATACGGGTTTCCAGCTTTTATCGGGCGGCAGAAAAACTGGGATTGGAGATTCCGGAGGAATACGTAAAGGAAGGGATATACCGTGATATGCAGGCAGCGGGTCAGCGGACCAAGGAACTTTTGAGTCTTAAAAATCCACCTACCTGTATTTTCTATCCCGATGATTATTCCTGCTTTGGTGGGGTTAATGTGATAAAAGAGATGGGACTTGGTATTCCACAGGATGTTTCAGTAGTGGGATTTGACGGAATTCCCATTGCCAGACAGATTGAGCCACAGCTTACCACCTTCAGTCAGGATACCTTTTCCCTTGGAAAACAAGCGGCAGAGCAGTTAATTCGGCTGATTGAAAAGCCAAAAACAACCTCAATACAGCAAATAATTGTACCAGGTTCATTATTTGAAGGAAAGTCAGTTGAAAAGATTGGTTAAAAATGATAAAATTGTAACAGAGGTTTTTGAGGAGGAAAAAAAGATGACCCATTTAACAATTCCGGAGAACTATAATTCTAAGTTGAACATCCGGGAAACCGAAGTTGCAATTAAATATATAAAAGATTATTTTGAAAGAGAATTAGCCAATCAATTAAATCTGACCCGTGTGTCCGCACCACTATTTGTAGTGCCGGAAAGCGGACTAAATGACAACCTGAACGGTGTGGAGAGACCGGTTAGTTTCGGCATCCGGGAGCAGGATGATCGGGAAGCAGAGATTGTGCATTCTCTTGCCAAATGGAAACGTTATGCTTTAAAGCGTTATGGTTTTAAGCATGGAGAAGGGCTTTACACAGATATGAACGCCATTCGCCGTGACGAGGATACGGATAATATTCATTCCTTATTTGTGGATCAGTGGGATTGGGAAAAAATTATTTATAAAGACGAAAGAAATTTTCAGACCCTGAAATCAGCCGTTAAAAGAATATATAAAACACTTCGTAATACAGAACGCTTCATGTCAGAGAAATACGGATTTATCAATCTGATTCTGCCGGATGAAATTTACTTTCTTACTTCCCAGGAATTAGAAGATATGTATCCAGAGCTGACTCCCAAGGAAAGAGAATATGCTATTACAAAATTAAAGGGTGCTGTCTTCATTATGCAGATTGGCGGGGTGCTGGCATCAGGAGAGATTCATGATGGACGTGCACCAGACTACGATGACTGGCAGTTAAATGGGGATATTTTGATTTATTACCCGATTCTGGATATTGCGATGGAGATTTCTTCCATGGGAATTCGTGTGGATGAAGCAGCCCTGCAAAAACAATTGGAAGTCCGCGGGGCAATGGATAGAGCTGAACTGCCATTTCAAAAGGCACTGTTAAATGGAGAACTTCCATATACAATTGGAGGGGGTATTGGACAATCCAGACTCTGCATGTTGTTTCTTCGCAAGGCCCATATTGGGGAAGTACAGTCCTCCCTATGGCCCGAGGAAATGGAAAAAGAATGTCAGAGGAATGGAATTCATTTGTTATAGTTTGGTGTGAAAGGACTATAGGTGAGTGAGTTGGATAAGAAAAAGTCATATAATATCGGTGTAATGATAGGGAATGTTCATACCGGACATCCTAGAGAACTGATTCACGGAGTGCGTCAGGGGGCTAAAGACTGCAATGTCAATGCCACCTTCTTTTTGACGACTCAAAGCAGCACTTTTTTCGAAAAGGATGATATCTTTAGTGACAAGCCGGATTATGATTATCAGCTGAATACTATTTATGATTATAGTTTATTAGCGGGGCTGGATGCTCTGATTATTTCGTATGGAACCGTATCGGATTTTCTGCCAGAAAATGAAAAAGAACAATTTTTAGGAAGATATAAAAATATTCCAAGTATTATACTGGAATCCCTTCGAGGCGAGAACAATATTATCAGTGATAATTATCAGGGAATAAAGGAAATCATGGAACATCTTCTGAAAGAACATGGATTTAAGAAGATTGGTTTTATCGGTGGCCCGGATGGGAATTTAGACGGTGAACAGCGAAGAGCGGCTTATATTGACACTATGACAGAGCACAGTTTGCAGGTGACGGAAACCATGATTGTTTATGGCAACTACTCCCAACTTTCTGGTGAAAAAGCAACAGACGTTTTGTTGAGCAATCATCCGGATTTAGAGGCAATCGTCTGTGCCAATGATGAAATGGCGATGGGAGCCTATAAAGCATGTGAACGGAATGGAAAGACTGTTGGAAGGGACATTGCAGTTACCGGTTATGATAATATGGAGCTGGCAAAGAGTATAGACCCACCTCTCACGACTGCAGATCAAAATGGTTATGATATGGGATACCGTGCTATGATGGCGGCCATCAAACTATGTGAAGGCGAAAAGATTGATACCATCAAATTACCTTCCAAATTTATGAAGCGCAAATCCTGTGGCTGCGACGGTCAGGGAGAAAACATATATGAAAATTATGCCGGCAATCAAGATATACTTTCAGACATTGAGTTTGTGTCAGGACGAATCACGTCCAAATGTATATTAAACAGCGAAAACAAAAAGCTGGTGCGTTACATTCGCACACATGTAGAAGAGTTTGTGGTCTATCTGGTTGTAGTGAGTAAGGAGCTTGGTGGCCGGGATTTTGTGGATGTAGATAAGAACTATGTAGCCAAACTGATTCGTAAAATAATAGACGGAAAATATGAAAATCTGGTTTCTTCCTCTTCTTTTTTAGAGGAGATAAACCATCTGTTCGAAGAGGTTATTGCCAGGGAAGAAAGTTCCAGGAACAAGCTGCAATTAACAAAGTTGTTGATTTACATTCAGGAATATGTCTATTCTCTGCGATACTACAAAAGAGAAGAGGGCTACAGTCGTTTTAAGCAAAGAGCATGGATTGGGCCGGTATTTGAAAAGAGTCTGATGGGCAGCATCGAAGACGAAAAGCAGGTGTTTCATGATGCCATGGTGCAGCTGCATACCATAGGTATAAAAACGGCATTTATTTTTGTATTTGATAAACCGATTGTATTAAGACCCGAAGAGACATGGGTTTGCCCGGAACAGATTTATCTGGCATCCCGTTGTCTGGATGGTGAAATTACGTCCTATGAAATTGAGAAGCGGCCGATCATTACAAAAGAAGATGGTTTTACCCGGTTTTATGCCCATAAAAATGGGTGCTCTATCAGTGCGTTTACCCTTTATTCGGAAGAGACTCAGTTTGGGATGCTTTTGTGTGAGCTGGATGACGGAATTATTTCATCCATCCATACAACCAGCTTACAGTTGGGAAATGTATTAGGATTTATGGAGTTAACCAAAAAGGAAAAGGAAGCAAGAGCGAAGTTGGGAGATTCCTTACGTTTGCTTCAGGAGAAAAATGAGGTTCTTAACTTTATCTCTGAAACAGACCTTATGACTGGCTTATTAAATCGACGGGGCTTTGGTGAAAGTGCCCTTAAGCTCAATCGCAAGAATGCAGGGAAAAAGGCATACTTTGTATTTGCTGATCTGGATCACTTAAAGGAGATTAATGATACCTTCGGACATTCAGAAGGTGATTTTGCTATTATCGAAGGTGCCCAAATTTTAAATACACAGGTTGGAAAGAATGGAATAGCCGGACGTCTTGGAGGGGATGAATTCACCCTGATGATTGTCACTGATGAAGAAAATTTTACGGAGGATTTTCTGAAGCGGGTAAAAAGCTCATTCCAGCTCCTAAATGATATTTCGCAAAAGCCATTTTATGTGGAATGTTCCCTGGGAATTCGTGAATTTGTATGCGGAGAGGACTTTAAATTAAACGAGCTGTTAACAAAGGCGGACGAGCGTCTATATGAATCCAAGAAGATGCGGAAGAAAACCATCTGTCGTGAAGTTTGTTAATATTTAAAATGAGAAAATTAAATAAGGAAATTAAATAAAGAAATTTAATAAAGAAATTTAATAAAGATAATCAGTAAAGAAAGCCTCAACAAAGTGAAACGAAATCCTTTGTTGAGGCTTTTTAGTTGGTCCGGCAAACTTTCGGGGATAAATTCTTAATAGCTAATGACTTGATGGCCAGGTAAATCGTTACAGTAATGCTTCATGACGTCCTGTCTGGTAACAATGCCAATAAAGATGCCACGGTCATCTACAATGGGCACAAAGTTCTGAGCATACACATAACCCAGAAGGTGCTCCAAATCGGCGTTTACATTTACTGCATCATATTGAAACCGACGTTTTAGCTTGGTGACCGGGATGTTCTTGATGGTTTCTAAGGGGAAATTTTTATGGATATCAATATAACTCCACAAAAAGTCACCTTCTGTAATGCTCCCAAGGTATTTTCCCTTCTTGGTAATGATGGGAATTGCGGTATAGCCACTATGACGGATTTTCTTCAAAGACTGAAAAACTGTGTAATCTTCGTAGATAAAAGCAACCTCACTTTTTGGGATTAAAAAAGATAATATGTTCATTTAATTTGAGCCCCTCTTAAAAATGGAATGTAAACTAACTTTTGTTTTACAATAATTATACTACGGTTTTACTAAAAATGGAAATTAAAATAGTGTTAAATATTTAGGAACAAATTCATATTTTTTTCAGAAAGTAGTTTCTTTCATAAGTTATCCATGTTATACTAGAAAAATTGCAGGATTAGTACACAGATAGGAGCCAAGTGCAGGAAAGTCATCTGCACCCTTGATTAAGAGGTGTGCTAAAGCACACAGATAGGAGCCAAGTGCAGGAAAGCCATCTGCACCCCTGATTGAAGGTGTGCTAAAGCACACAGATAGGAGCTGGAGATGAAAAGAGAGAAACAGGTAGAGTTGTTGATGGGACCTATTTTCCCGAGCCTTGTTAAGCTGGCGATACCAATTATGGGGACATCCCTGTTACAGATGGCATATAATCTGGTAAATATGATTTGGCTTGGTAAGCTGGGAAGCAATGCGGTGGCAGCTGTGGGAGCAGCCGGAATGTACCTTTGGCTGTCTATGGGCTTTCTTTTGCTAGGTAAGATAGGCGGACAGGTAAAAGTCGGACATGCCTTAGGAGCTGACAATCCCAAGGAAGCAGTTGCATATGCGAAGACAGGATTCCAGATAGCGATTGCGATGGGACTGATATATGGCTTGATTTGCCTTGTCTTTACGAAAGAGTTGATTGGATTCTTTCGGCTGAATGGTGCAGATGTAATCCGGGATGCTGAGAATTACTTAAGAATTACTGGCGGCGGTGTTATCCTTTCCTTTCTTTCCATGACGACGATTGGTATCCTCATGGCGATGGGAAACAGTGCCTCTTCCTTTCGGTGCAGCATGGTAGGGCTGGTTTTAAATGTTGCTTTGGATCCACTTTTTATCTTTGGTCTTGGGCCATTAAAGCCAATGGGGGTGATTGGGGCAGCAATTGCAACCTTACTTTCTCAGACGGTAGTGTTGATTTTACTTTTCCGTGTAATCAGACATGATAAAGTAATATTTCGAAATATACATATTTTTTCAAAATTTGAATGGGTTTATTGTAAGGCTATGCTTAAAATATCCTTTCCCAGTGCGGTCCAAAACCTTTTGTTTACCGGCATCTCCATGGTGATCGCCCGTTTGATTGCCGGGTGGGGAGATGTTGCGATTGCAGTACAGAAGGTTGGTTCTCAGATTGAATCTATTTCATGGATGACAGCCGATGGGTTTGCATCTGCTCTGGGAGCCTTCGTAGCACAGAACTATGGCGCTGGAAATTATAAAAGGGTCAGGAAGGGATACATTACAGGCATGATGGTGGTGACTGTATGGGGAATTCTCTGTACTTTACTTTTGATTATATTCCCTGGTCCAATTTTTCGGATTTTTATTCAGGAAGAAGAAGCACTTCAAGCCGGGATTGATTATTTACAGATACTGGGGTATTCTCAGTTGTTTATGTGTTTTGAAATTGCCACTTCTGGGGCATTTGCTGGCTTAGGTAAAACAATCCCGCCTTCTGTGGAGGGGATTGCATTTAATGCCTTAAGGATTCCTCTGGCAATTGTACTGAGCGGGACAGTGCTGGGACTCAATGGTATTTGGTGGAGTATTAGCAGTACCAGTATGTTAAAGGGAGTTGTACTTTTTATTTGGTTCCTGTTTGTTCTAAGGAAGCTTGGGAATGAAAAAAAGGCGGCAAAAGTCATTTGAAAAAGTCTTCTTTAATCATGGATATGGGCATTTTTTTGCCGGTCCAAAGGTAAAAGGCCTCGGCACCTTGGTAGAGGAGCATGTAAAGACCGTTAAAGGTTTTGAGACCAGCATCCTGAGCAAGGCGCAGAAGCTTGGTTTCACGTGGATTATAAATAATGTCGGAAACAATCAGTTCACTGTGAAAGTAAGAACTGTCCGGAATGATGCAGGCCTCCATATTGGGGGCCATTCCTATATTGGTGCCATTGATAAGCATATAGCTGTCGTGGATTTCCTGTTTTAGCAGATTCATATCCTCATAGTCGAATAAACGAACACGGCAGGAGGTTTCCTGATTAAGGCGTTTTACAATCTGAGACGCATGGGCATAAGAGCCGGAACGTCGGCTGAAGATGGAAATTTCCTTTATACCATCCAGAGCAGCTTGGACCATAATGGCGGTTGAAGCTCCGCCAGCGCCTAATAGGGTTATTTTTTTACCCGGCAGGGGATAGCCGGCATCTTCTGCAGCCCGAAGAAAGCCGACTCCATCCGTGGTGTGTCCGGTTAGAATACCATTATCATTTACAACGGTATTGACAGAACCGGAAATATGGGCCGCAGTTGATAATTTATCGCAAAGTGCGCACATGGCATTTTTGTTTGGCATGGTGAGATTCCAACCGCGGGCGTTTATGGTTTTTAAAGTAGATACTACAGATGGAAGGGTTTCTTCGTTTACATCGAAAGCCATGTAAGCATAATCCAGATTCAGATGGGAAAAAGATGCGTTGTGCATGGCTGGTGAAATACTGTGGGAAACAGGACTTCCCAGCAGGCAGGTGAGACCGGTGTGACCAGTGATTTTTTGTGTCATATATTTAAAACTCCAATCCTTTATTTTAGGCTGATATAGGTAAATCCTTCTTTGCTCAACTTTAAATGAGCATGTCTGAGTAAGGTACAAAGCCTAAAGGTGGCTTCCATAATTTGCAGGGGGCTTATTATTGTATTTGGCAAACAGTGTACTAATATCATGATAAAAGAAAGGATTAGCGGTGTCAACGAAAAGAAAAATTAAAATAGGTTGTTCATTCGAATAAACTTCGTTATAATAAAGTGTAAAAGTGTAAAAGTGTAAAAGTGGAGGATGATTATGTATTCCATAAAAATAAAGGATATTGTAATAGGTGAGGGGATTCCTAAGATTTGTGTACCAATTGTGGGAAAGACAGAAGAGGAGATTTTAAAAGCGGCTAGTGAGACTGGGGATTCTCCAGCGGATTTGGTAGAGTGGAGAGTGGATTGGTTTGAAGAAGTAGAAAAGCTGGAGCAGGTAAACGAGATGCTGCTTAAAATTTCGAACAGGTTGGGACACAAACCACTGCTATTTACTTTCAGGACCAGAAAAGAGGGCGGAGAACGTGAGATTTCACCGGAAAATTATTCTGTGATAAACAAAGTAGCCATAGACTCTGGTTTGGTGGATATTGTGGACGTGGAATTGTTTGTGGGAGAACAGGTAGTGGAGGATTTGATAAGCTATGCCCATACAAAAGGAGTTTGTGTAGTTACTTCTAACCATGATTTTGATAAAACCCCGGAGGAAGCAGAATTACTGAAACGTCTGGTAAAAATGGAAGCGCTCGGAGCAGATGTATTAAAGATTGCTGTGATGCCTGAGACGGAGACAGATATATTAACTTTATTATCTGCAACCAATAAAGCAGTGAAGGAGCAGGTAAAGAAACCAGTTGTTACCATGTCTATGGGACAAAAGGGGCTTATCAGTCGTCTGGCTGGCGAGGTGTTTGGCTCTGCTATTACGTTCGGGGCACTTGGAACCAGCTCTGCACCGGGACAGATTCATGCAGAGGTATTAAAAGAAGTCTTGAAAACAATTCACGGAGAAAGCAAAGGGAAGAATCTGTTTTTTATTGGTTTTATGGGAGCTGGAAAATCTACTGTTGCCAAAGAAGTAGCGAAGCGAATGGGAAAGCAGTTGATTGAAATGGATGAGGACCTGGTGAAAGAAGCTGGGATGTCTATTGCTGAGATTTTTGAGCAAAAGGGGGAAGCTTATTTTCGGGATATGGAAAGTCGTTTGATTGAACGAATCAGCAGAAAAGAGGATTGTGTGATATCCTGCGGTGGAGGAACTGTTCTGCGGAAAGAAAACGTGGAAAACATGAAGAAAAGTGGCAGCATCATTTATTTGTATGCTACCGCTGAAACCATCTATGAAAGAGTAAAAAACAGTAGTGAACGTCCGATTTTAAATGGAAATATGAATATCCAGTATATTCAGGGGCTGATGGAGAAACGTTGTGATATTTACGAAAAGGCAGCAGACAAAATCGTAGCAACCGACGGGAGAACGCTGGATGATATTTGTGAGAAAATATTAGTATTCTAGTGGTCTATCCGGCTTGAAATTAAAGTTA
>JAVBLX010000177.1:0-26507 GCA_031553075.1 Acetivibrio sp. | reverse complement strand
CTACCATTAAAATTCTGTATTTTAGGTTTCTCAATCTGCCTTGCATACAAATTACTATCCAATTGAAATTCAAGCACGTCATGAGACCAGCCATTTTGAATCGTCTTCTCAGTATACCAAATATATTGTTGTTTATTTTCTGTCCTACTCATCAATGCCTTATGGTGATACCAGGTAATTCCAGCTAAATTATATTCATCAATTTCATCTTCATTAAAAATCGAAGCAAATTTCTTCATATCCCTCAGATTTCTCTCTGAATATCCTTTTGAATCTGGAAATTCACTTTTTATATCTCTTGATAAGTTCACAAGAAATCCTTTCCCCCAAGAACTGTTGCTGTTTATGTAATTACCAATTTTCCAATTTCTGTGCATTAAAGACAGGTTTGCACTCAACATCACCTGATATTGGGATGTTTTTATGCAATTTATGATTTCATTTAGAATTTTCAAATAATCGTCGTTATTAATCAGCATTCTACCCTTCTCCTTCTAAATCGGCACACTCGTGTGCCGTTTTGTTGACCAAAAATATTAGAATAAGTCACACCTCTCTATCTTCCATCCTTTATGGCATCCATAATTGCTGGCTTACCCGAATTGTTTTCCCCAACTAAAACTGTTAAGCCATTTGTAAATGTAAAAGCATTTAAACCATTTTACCACATATCAAATTGCTTTTCTATTGGTGAGTATAGATTATGACATTGGCAACAAAATTTTGCATTTAGATTGAACAACTGAGATAATATATATATATGACAGGCAATCTCAAAGACCACCTGTCATATAAAATACTCTGTATTAAATTGGTATTATTCAAACTCAATCGTAGCTGGAGGCTTCCCTGTACAATCGTAAAGCACGCGGTTAACTCCTTTTACTTCATTTACAATCCGGCTAGTCACCTTGCCAACTACATCCCATGGCAATTCTGCAGATTCGGCAGTCATGAAGTCACTGGTCAATACCGCACGTAGTACTACTGCGTAGTCATAGGTTCTTCCATCTCCCATGACTCCGACTGATTTCATATTAGAAAGTGCCGCAAAATACTGTCCTAATTCTTTATCCACGCCTGCTTTTTTAATCTCTTCCCGGAAAATGGCATCTGCTTCTTGTACCATCCGCACCTTTTCAGCCGTAACACTTCCAATAATTCGGACTCCAAGACCGGGACCTGGAAATGGTTGCCTGTATACCAAATATTCTGGGATGCTCAGTTCTAACCCTGCTTTTCGCACTTCATCCTTAAACAAAGAACGAAGTGGTTCAATAATCTCTTTAAAATCCACACAGTCAGGTAATCCGCCGACATTGTGGTGTGATTTGATTACCGCCGACTTTCCTAAACCGCTTTCTATCACATCGGGATAAATTGTTCCCTGCACTAAAAAGTCTACTGCACCAATCTTCTTTGCTTCTTCTTCAAAAACACGAATAAATTCTTCGCCAATAATTTTTCTTTTGGTCTCTGGCTCTTCCACATCTGCCAGCTTTGCATAAAACCGCTCCTGTGCATTCACACGGATAAAATTAAGCTCATATGCTCCGTTTGGACCGAAAACCTCTTCCACCTCGTCTCCTTCATCCTTACGTAGTAAACCATGATCAACAAACACACAGGTAAGCTGCTTTCCAATGGCTTTTGACAGAAGAACGGCTGCTACCGATGAGTCTACACCTCCCGACAAGGCACAGAGGACCTTTCCGCTTCCAACCTTTTCCCGGATTTCTTTAATAGATTTTTCTACAAAGGAATCCATCCGCCAGTCGCCTACACAACCACAAATATCTTTTACAAAGTTTGACAGCATCTTCATGCCTTCCTGTGTATGCATTACTTCTGGATGAAACTGGACTGCATATAAATTCTTAGCCTCGTTTTCCATAGCTGCTACTGGACATACCGGCGTTTTTGCTGTAATGCTGAAATTCTCTGGCGCTGCTTCTATATAATCTGTATGACTCATCCAGCAAATCGTCTTTGAGGAAACTTCCTTCAACAAGCGAGAAGCCCCCATTACTTCCACTTCTGTTTTTCCGTATTCACTCACTGGGGCTGTAGCCACCTTACCTCCAAGAACATAAGACATCAGCTGTGAGCCATAGCAAATCCCCAAAACCGGAATCCCTAATTCAAATATCTCTTTTTCGCATCTTGGCGAATCGTCACCATAGACACTGTTTGGTCCTCCGGTAAAGATGATTCCTTTCGGATTCATCCTCTTTATTTCATCCAACTTTATATTGTAAGGATGCACCTCACAATATACGTTACATTCTCTGATTCTTCTTGCAATTAACTGATTGTATTGTCCCCCAAAGTCAAGAACGATAATCATTTCTCTTTCCACTCGGAATCCTCCATCTTTTCCTTATTACCTGGTGTTGTTAAATATACTTTGTGGTGTTGATATTACATCGTGTTTTTAATATTGATTCGTGTTTTTGACAATACTTCGTGTTTTTAATATTGACTCATGTTATTGATATTACTTCATGTTGTTGATATAATTTCATTTTTTTATTTTACCGATATTTTTTTTATTTGTCAAAATATACTTTTAAGTTTTATAAATATTCCAAAAGCAGATATAAAAATCAGCTTATTTCTTGCTATAATGCACGAAATAAGCTGATAAAATTATTTTTACTATTCGCTATATTAATCACTATACTATTGCCGTACTAATCGCTGCTCCAATTTGTATCATTCGCTATACCAATCTGTACAATCACTGTACCAATCGCTGTATTAATCGCTGTACTAATCGCCATACTAATCACTCAGCTCATCTAAAGTCTTCTCATAAGCCGGGAGAAATTCTTTCATGAAAATATCGGCTTCTTTCAGCTGCATTCCTTTAATACTCTTCTTCAGAGCATTATAGGCGCTCTTAAACTCCGTATTTCCAGCCTTTTCTTCCTCGATGCATTTAATCAGAGCAGATATCTTATCTGCTGCTTTCTCCAGCTTCCAAAGATAACTGTCTTCCTCTTCTTTATGAAACAAACTATCATAATAGGAGCGTAAATCCTCTGGAAGCATATTAAGAAGCTTCTCTGCCGCTACGGCCTCTACTTCCTTAAAAGCATGCTTGATATCGTTATTATAATATTTAATGGGAGTCGGCATGTCGCCCGTTATAATCTCCGTGCAATCATGATAAAGTCCCAGCAGGGCTGCCCGCTCCACATTCAATTGATTACCAAGACGTACATTACTGATAACGGCAAGAGCATGGGTAAGCATGGCTACTTCCATGGAATGCTCACTGATATTCTCTCGATCGGAATTCCGCATCAGTGCCCAGCGTTCAATGTACTTCATTCTGGACATCATGGCAAAAAAATGGTTATCCATCCCTTAGCTCCTATCCGCTGCTTTCACAGCACAAATAATCTGCGAAGAATGCTCTTTGGTGCTTAAGAATTACTTTTCACTCTTCTCTAATATCTTTTTAATATAGTGCCCGGTATAAGACCCTTTTACTTGAGCTACTTCCTCTGGGGTTCCCTGGGCAATTACGGTTCCACCCCTGTCGCCACCTTCGGGTCCCATGTCAATGATATAATCCGCTGTCTTAATAACATCAAGATTATGCTCTATAACAATAACTGAATTGCCTCCTTCGGTTAAACGGTGAAGGATTTCGACCAGCTTATGAACATCGGCAAAATGAAGTCCTGTCGTTGGCTCGTCCAAAATATATATGGTCTTTCCAGTGCTTCTTCGGCTCAGCTCGGTTGCCAGCTTAATTCGCTGTGCTTCTCCGCCTGAAAGAGTGGTTGACGGCTGGCCCAGACGGATATAGGAAAGCCCTACATCATTTAAGCTTTCAATCTTCCGGCGGATAGAGGGAAGGTTTTCGAAGAATCCCATGGCTTCTTCGACGGTCATATCCAATACATCAAAAATGTTTTTCCCTTTATACCTCACATCCAAGGTCTCACGATTATAACGCTTTCCACCACACACTTCACATGGCACATAAATATCTGGCAGGAAGTTCATCTCGATTTTGATGATACCATCTCCAGAACAAGCTTCACAACGACCACCTTTAACATTAAAGCTAAAACGACCTTTTTTGTAGCCCATGGCTTTGGCATCTGGTGTTCCAGCAAACAAATCCCGGATCATATCAAAGACACCGGTATAGGTAGCCGGATTGGACCGTGGTGTCCTGCCAATTGGCGACTGGTCAATGTCGATTACTTTATCTAATTGCCGGATTCCTTCTATGTTATCATGCTTGCCAGGGATACATCTGGCTCGATTAAGCTCCTTTGCCAACCGTTTATGAAGTATTTCATTAATCAGAGAGCTCTTACCCGAACCGGAAACACCGGTTATACAAGCCATTATCCCTAGAGGAATATCCACCGATACATCCTTCAGGTTATTCTCTCTGGCACCGATAATTTTCAAATGACCCGCCGGTGTTCTGCGCTCCTTTGGAACCGGAATCATCTTCTTTCCACTGAGATAGGCTCCGGTAACGGATTTCTTGTTTTTCATAATCTGCTTGGCAGTGCCTTCTGCGATTACCTCGCCCCCATGCTCTCCAGCTCCGGGGCCGATATCTACGATATGGTCTGCCGCCAGCATAGTATCTTCATCATGCTCCACGACGATTAATGTATTTCCCAAATCACGTAGATTACATAACGTCTTTAATAGCTTATCATTATCTCTCTGGTGAAGTCCAATGCTTGGCTCGTCTAATATATAAGCAACACCAACCAAACCGGAGCCAATCTGCGTAGCCAGCCGGATTCGCTGTGCCTCTCCTCCGGAAAGAGAACCTGCTGCCCGAGACAGAGCCAGATAATCCAATCCTACATCCATAAGGAATCCAATTCTGGCACGGATTTCTTTTAATACCAGTTCTCCAATCTGCTCCTGGCGTTCGCTTAATTCCAGATCGGACATAAAATTGGATAAGTCTCCGATGGACAAGTCGGTAATCTCGGAAATATTTTTATTTCCCACGGTAACTGCAAGAGACTCTGGTTTCAGTCTTCTACCGCCGCAATCTCCACATGGTGTCACCCTCATAAAGGTTTCGTATTCCTGTTTAATGGTTTCAGATGAGGTCTCACGGTAACGGCGCTGTAAATTACGGAGCAGACCTTCAAATTCCACATCATAAACGCCTTCTCCCCGTTGTCCCTTATAATGCACCTTTACGACCCTATCAAACCCATGAATTATCATATGGCGAATGTTCTCTGGCAGCTTCTCATAAGGGGTAAACAAATCAAATTTATATTCTTTTGCCAGAGCATCTAAAATGCTTCTGGTATAGCTGCCAGTTTCTGTTGCTGACTGCCAGCCAATCGCGGCAATGGCTCCTTCTGCAAGGCTCAGGGACTTGTCCGGAATAATCAGCTCTTCATCAAATTCCATCTTTACACCAATACCATGGCAAACCGGGCAGGCCCCAAACGGATTGTTAAAGGAAAAGGTCCTTGGCTCCAGCTCATCAATGCTGATGCCACAGTCTGGACAGGAAAAGCTCTGGCTGAAATTCAGACGCTCTCCGTCTGTCACATCTACAACCAAAAGTCCTTCGGATAATTTGAGTACATTCTCAATTGAGTCGGAAAGACGTTTTTCGATTCCTTCCTTGACCACCAGACGATCTATTATAATTTCAATATTATGCTTTATATTTTTGTCTAATTTGATTTCTTCGGAAAGCTCATATAAATTTCCGTCTACCATGACACGGACATAACCGCTTTTCTTCGCGTTGGCAAAAATCTTGGTATGCTCCCCTTTCCTGCCGCGAACCACCGGTGCCAGTATCTGAATCTTAGACCGCTCCGGCAGACGCATGATTTCATCCACCATCTGATCAACAGTCTGCTTCTTAATTTCTTTCCCACATTTTGGACAGTGGGGAATACCGATACGGGCATATAATAAACGGAAATAATCATAAATCTCTGTAACTGTACCAACAGTAGAACGAGGATTCCGGTTGGTTGATTTCTGATCAATGGAAATCGCCGGTGATAAACCTTCAATGCTTTCCACATTGGGCTTTTCCATCTGTCCAAGGAACTGTCTGGCATAGGAAGATAGAGACTCCATATAGCGCCGCTGTCCTTCTGCATAAATGGTATCAAAGGCAAGTGAGGACTTTCCTGATCCACTGAGCCCAGTTAATACTACAAACTCATTTCTAGGAATATCCAGGGATATATTTTTCAAGTTATGCTCCTTGGCCCCCCGGATTTTAATATAATTCTTTTTTTCTGCCATTTCTTTTGTCTCCTAATTTAAATAAATACCAAACTATTGATCTCTTAAATAATTCTATTTTAATAAGTTCTCCAAACTAAATTCTGTATAAAAAATTAAATAACTTGAATATGATAAATTCTATATATAAATTCAATATATAAATTCTATATCACCAATCTTATTAACCAAAATTCTGCGTAATATTCGTCTTGAGTTCAATCAACTGGTCACGAAGCTCTGCTGCCAGCTCGAAATTAAGCTCTGCCGCTGCGGTACTCATCTTTTTCTTAAGCACCTTTGCCAGCTTCTCTAGCTCTTCCTTGCTCATGGATTCCATATCCTTGTCCAGTTTGTGCCCAATACTTTCCGCCTTCTTGCTAATGCTGATCAAGTCACGAACTGCCTTTTGAATGGTCATCGGAGTGATACCATGTTCCTGATTGTAAGCATCCTGAATCTGCCGACGTCGTTCGGTTTCACCAATCGCCTTTTTCATGGAATCGGTCATGTTATCTGCATACATAATTACTCGACCGTTGGCGTTTCGGGCAGCACGACCAATTGTCTGTATCAAAGAGGTTTCCGAACGCAGGAATCCCTCCTTGTCTGCATCAATAATGGCTACCAGTGTAATCTCCGGAATATCCAAGCCTTCCCGAAGAAGGTTAATTCCAACCAGTACATCAAATACATCCAAACGCATATCACGGATAATCTCGGAACGCTCCAATGTATCAATGTCTGAATGGAGGTATTTTACCCTGATTCCAATTTGACGCAAATAGTCGGTCAAATCTTCCGCCATTCGCTTGGTAAGGGTGGTAATCATTACTTTATTCTTTTGATCCACTTCCTTATTAATCTCACCAACTAGGTCATCAATCTGTCCTTCCACCGGACGAACCCATATTTCCGGATCCAAAAGCCCCGTCGGACGGATAATCTGTTCTACCCGCATCAACTCATGCTCTCTTTCATACACCGAAGGCGTCGCTGATACAAACATCATCTGATTAATCTTTTCTTCAAACTCCGGAAATGCCAATGGTCGGTTATCCTTGGCCGAAGGTAAACGGAAACCATAATCCACCAAGGTCCCCTTTCTAGACTGGTCACCTGCATACATCCCACGAATCTGAGGTATGGTAATATGGGATTCGTCCACGATAATTAGAAAATCTTCCGGAAAGAAATCAATCAGAGTAAAGGGTGCTTCCCCTTGCTCCAAACCATTTAAATGGCGGGAATAGTTCTCAATCCCAGAACAAAACCCCGTTTCTCGTAGCATTTCTATATCAAAGTTGGTCCGCTCAGCAATCCGCTGGGCCTCCAACAGCTTGTCTTCACTCTTAAAATAACGGATGCGCTCCACCAGTTCCGCCTCTATCTTTTTAATTGCCGGTTCCATCAAAGCCGGATCCACAACATAATGAGAAGCAGGGTAAATATAAGCATGCTCCAGAACATACTTTACCTCGCCGGTAAGAACCTCCACCTCCGTAATCCGGTCAATCTCATCCCCAAACATCTCGACCCGTACTGCCGTGTCCGTAGCCGATGCCAGAAAAATCTCAATCACATCGCCCCGCACCCGGAAGGTGCCACGCTTAAAGTCCATATCATTTCTGGTATACTGAATCTCTACCAGCTTCCGCAATATCTCATCCCGATCCTTCACCATCCCCGGTCTCAAAGACAACGTCATATCCCGGTAAAACGCCGGACTACCCACTCCATAAATACAGGACACACTGGCAACCACAATTACATCGCGCCGTTCAATCAAAGAAGCCGTGGCTGAGTGTCTTAATTTATCAATCTCTTCATTAATCGCTGAATCCTTGGCAATATAGGTATCTGTAGAAGGTACATACGCCTCCGGCTGATAATAATCATAGTAGGAAACAAAATATTCTACGGCATTTTCCGGAAAAAACTCTTTAAACTCACCATAGAGCTGTGCCGCCAATGTCTTATTATGAGCAATAATCAAGGTTGGCTTATTTCGTTGTTGGATTACATTGGCCATGGTAAAGGTCTTACCAGAACCGGTAACACCAAGAAGAGTCTCAAACTGATTCCCCTCCTGAAACCCTTTCACAAGCTGTCCAATGGCCTCCGGCTGGTCACCCGTTGGGGCATATTCGCTCACTAACTTAAAATCTGACATGATTTGCTCCTATCCTTGTACGTATATGCGTACAAACCTCAAAAGACATGAATATTGATTTATGGTAGTGTTCTATTATAGCACTATTATTATTAAAAGAAAACTAAGAAAATCGAGCCTTGCAAACGTATGTTCATTATAACAAAAAAGAAAGAAGAAAGCAACCATATGTTTGGTTGCTTTCTTGCATACTGTTACTGTTCACAGGCAAGCCTGTGACAGTAACATCGCCTGCCCATTTAAAGTCGCCTGCGGCGAGGGGCAGGCTCATTGGCTGATTTTACGTGTTGCCCCCAGCCTATCAGCAAGTGATAGGCTGGGGAGTGAATAGTAACTGCATACTCTCATCTATCCGTATCTATTAGAAACCTTCCGGGTAGCCACATACATACCGTCTGAGAACACCAGCGCCAAATTCCATCACCTAACTTCCCAAAACATCTGATTTTCTCCACCGCTTCGAGAAGTAATACCAAATTCCCAGAAGCATTGACCCAAAAGATGCTGCCGGAGCCCCAAGACCAACACCAAACAGTCCTAAGCCCATAGACGAGCCCAGCAAAAATGCCACCGGTACACGGAGGACAATCGAGGACAACAGTCCATTAATCAGTGAGAAGGTGGTCTTTCCAGCTCCAATAAATAATCCGTTTAGCCCAAACACAATCGGTACAAACAGATAATCAAAGCTGAAGGCTCTCATATAAGTTACTCCTGCCTGAATCATGTCCTTATCATTTGCAAATAACCGCAGAATCGGCTCTGGGAAGGCCTGAGCAATGGCAAAGATGGCATAGCTGCAGCCGATGGCAATTAACATTCCCTGCTTGGTTGCTTTCAGAACACGATCCCACTTTCCAGCACCAATGTTCTGAGCAACCATCGTAGAAACGGATACACTCATAGCAATTGCTGGCATTATGGCAAATCCGTTGAATTTACCAACAACACCTACCGCTGCGGATGCCTCCACTCCTCCAATTACATTTACCATGGCGGTAATAATCAGGAATGACAGGCTGGTTACTCCATTTTGTACCGCACTGGGAAGACCGATGCGGAATATCTTTGCCAGCTTGTCTTTCTGTAAAGTAAATGATTTGGGATGAAAATCAAATATAAAATCATTCTTTCGTAGATATATAATGCATAAAATCATGCTCAAGGCCTGGGATATTACTGTCGCAACAGCCGCCCCAAACGCTCCCATGCCAAATATTGCTACCAAAATTAAATCCAACACCACATTAGCAATACAGGCAATTAGTACAAAATAGAAAGGACGTTTGCTGTCTCCCATCCCACGCATAATTGAGCTAAGAGCATTATAACCAAAAATAAAGATTATGCCTAGCACTGTAACGGTCAGGTAACGATCGGCCTCCTGAAAGGCTTCCGCTGGTGTTTTAATAAGCTCTAAAACTGGTTTCTTAAAAAGCAGCATTAATGCTGTAATAATCACTGCCGCTGCCACCAGGGTTGTCATAAGGGTTGCAACAGTTTCCTTCATATCCTTTTGCCTTTTTGCCCCCATAAACTGGGCTATCATAACCGTTCCCCCAGAACAGAGTCCCATCACGACATTCGTGAGAATGAAAGTTACCTGACCTCCGATATTGACACCTGACATGCTGACGGTTCCACTGAAATTTCCTACAATAAGCATGTCTGCAACATTATAAAAGGATTGGACAATGGAGGACACTAAAAAGGGCAGTGAAAACATGACCAGTTGTTTTAATACATTTCCTTTTGTTAAATCGTTTTCAAATTTACTCATTTGTATCCTATCTGTGCGTTGCGATGCGCACTTAAATTATCTAAGTTGAATTCGCATTATTATTCAACTTTAAAACATGAATTCTTGTATCCCCTTACATTTTCCTATGAAGATACTGCCATATATATGCTCGAACGTCAACACTACTGTACATCAGTCAGAGCGATGTATCTTTCAAGTAAAGTCCGGCTGCCGAAAAAGGACCGAGCATCTAAGTCTTCAAATAGAAAAACCAAAAAATTCCGGACATCCCTGGTTCAAAACCAGAGATGCCTAGAACTTTCTTTATAAAACATTATTAAAAAATACATACTTGTTAATTCTCAACTGCTATTTCAGCTGGTCATTTAACTGCTTTACTAATCCCGCCAGAGCTTCATTTGGGAGTTCTCCGAAGCTTCGAATGGAACGAAGCGGCAGATATTTTAATACCGCTGCCATCATTTCATTCACCTCTGCGGCTCCTGCTCCCTCGGAGCTTGCTCCTCCTGCCAGGGCACCAAGTCTTTCCTGAAGCATTCCGTTAAGAAAAGCACTTGTTTTTGGATGATTCATTAATTCTCCGATCATGGTATCCTTATCCACTACGAAAGGAATCTCTGTCTCACTAATATACGAAACGGTTTCTTCAACGGCAATCTCTCGGGAGGAGGTTCCTACCAGAATCCGGTATTCACCAGTGGCTGCATACCAATCTCCAATTTTCTCATTATACCATGCGAAGGAACGTTTGTCCAAGGTAATTGAAACCCGCTTGGTTTCTCCCGGCTGAAGGGTAACAGCTTCAAAGCCTTTCAATTCTTTTTCCGGGCGAACCTGGGCTCCAGTCGTGTCCTTTACATAAACCTGTATTACTTCTTTTCCGGCCATGCTTCCTGTATTGGTTACATCAACAGAAACCGTTATTGTTTCGGATTCTTTCATTTCTGGTTTATCCACTGCCACATTGGAAAGAGCAAAGGTAGTATAGCTAAGTCCGTGACCAAATGGGAAAAGTACTTCCATTTTTTTCATATCATAGTAGCGGTATCCAACAAACACGCCTTCTCGATATTCCACTTTATGTCCCGTTCCCGGGAAGTATGGATACGATGGATTATCCTCCAGTTTAACCGGGAAGGTTTCGGCAAGTTTTCCACTTGGATTGGCTTTTCCATAAAGGATATCCGCAACGGCTTCGCCTGCACCTTCACCGCATAAATATGCCTCTACAATGGCTCTGACCTCTTTCACCCATGGCATTTCCACTGGAGAACCATTATGAAGTACCACAATTACATTCTTTTGAACCTTTAATACTTCTTCCATTAACTTGTTCTGGCATTCTGGAAGTCTCATATGGCTTCTGTCATATCCCTCTGACTCAAAGATGTCAGGAAGTCCCAGGAACATAACCACTTTGTCTGATTTTGCCGCCAGCTCTATGGCTTCTGCAAAAAGGTCATCATCGACTCGATCTTCTTTTACGGAGAATCCTTCGGCGTAGCTTACCGTTCCAAGCTCTTTCACAGCTTCCACTGCTGATGTTACTTCATGAGAATTAATGTGAGAGCTTCCACCTCCCTGATAACGTGGCTTTGCTGCAAAACCGCCGATAAAGGCAACCTTCTCATCCCCTGCTTTTAATGGAAGGATTCCGTCATTCTGTAATAAAACAATACACTGTTTGGCAATTTCCACGGCTTTTTTGTGATCTGCTGCCCGATCAAACACTTCGTCCTGACGATTTTCCACAAATTTATAAGTAACATTTAAAATACGTTCTACTGCCTGGTCCAGAACACTTTCCTCTAATGTTCCATTCTTTACTGCTGCTACGATTTCTTTGTCATTGGTGCCATCACTACCTGGCATTTCCAAATCCATTCCGGCCGCCAGTCCGGCTACACGGTCACTAACAGCGCCCCAGTCAGATACCACATACCCTTCCAGTCCCCATTCCTCTTTCAGAATGTCGGTTAAAAGCATTTTATTTTCAGAAGCAAAAACTCCGTTTATTCGATTGTAAGAGCACATTACCGTCCATGGCTGCGACTTCTTTACAGCCGTTTCAAAGGCAGGCAGGTAGATTTCCCGGAAGGTTCGCTCATCTAATTCAGAAGAGCCGGCCATTCTTTCATGCTCCTGGTTGTTGGCAGCAAAGTGCTTAATAGAAGCACCGACATTCTGGGATTGTAAACCGTTTATGTAGCTTGCAGCAAGCTCACCAGCCAAATAAGGGTCTTCTGACATATATTCAAAATTCCGTCCGCATAAAGGAGAACGTTTGATATTTACTGCTGGTCCTAATAATACAGAGACATTTTCAGCCTGGCATTCTTTTCCCAATACTACACCCATATCTTTTAATAATTCACGATCAAAGCTGCAGGCTGTGGCACAGGCAGCGGGGAAACAAACTGCGTCAATACTGTCATGTAATCCTAAATGGTCTGAATCTTCAGCCTGTTTTCTAAGACCATGAGGTCCATCCGATACCATTACCGAAGGGATATCCAACCGCTCTACCGGTTTTGTATACCAGAAATCAAGACCTGAGCAAAGTCCTGCTTTTTCCTCCAGGGTTAATTGAGATACCAATTCTTTTACATTCATATGTTTTCTTCCTTCCTTAGATAAATATTTATGGATAGATTTTTTAGTACTAAATAATGTTTGCTGTGTTATTCTGAAAACTACGTAATTATTTTGAACAAGTCCTTGAATAATTTAATTTTATCATAGGAACTTTCAGCTTGTTATCACGTTTTTATGTTCTTTATTATATTTTTATGTTTTTTCTTGACCTGCCCATTTTAATTTATTAAAATAAGAAATAGAAAAATATATGGAAATATGAGAGGACTATAGGACTTAATCATAATGTGAATAAAATTCAAGCTGGATTTTATTCTGCACAACTCACGAAAGGACAACGCCATGAAACTGAACAAAAATCCAAATATTAATCCAAGTGAAATTGAAACCGCCTTGGAATCAGAAGTGTTCTTCAATCGTGAATATACAAGGAGCCATCAACGATATGCCGATGAGCTCAAATTTTTTAATCTGATTAAGAATGGTCAGCTTGACATCATTAAAGCCAATATGGACCTAATTAACGAAAACAAGGTCGGGCGAATGTCTAAAAATCCTCTTCGTCAGGATGTGTACGAGTTTGTAGCTGCCATTACTCTAGTTACCCGCTTTGCCATGGAGGGGGGACTGGAGGAAGAAGAAGCCTATCACCTAAGTGACGTCTACATTCAGAAAGCCGATGCCTGTGTTAACAGCACACAGCTCTGGGACCTATACAGTCATATGATCTTGGACTTTACCCAACGAGTTCATAACAGTAAAAAAGAGACGGAAACCTCCGCCTCAATCCAGCTGGTTCTGGATTATATCTACAGCCATCTCCATTATGAGATTTCCCTCAAGACCCTGGCCAAGCATGCTGGCTTTACAGAAACCTATCTGTGCTATCTTTTTAAAAAAGAAATTGGGGATACCATAACAGAATTTATTCACAAAAAAAGAGTAGCCGAAGCCCAAAGTCTTCTTCGCTACTCAGAATATACCCTTGGAGAGATTAGCCAGTATTTAGGCTTCTGTTCCCAAAGTCATTTTACATCTATTTTTAGAAAATATTCTGATATGACGCCCGCCCAGTTCCGGAAAAAATATTTTCGGAGAAATTGGACTACGTAATTGATATTGTATACCTTTTTCTTCTTGACTAACTTTAACTATGTTTCTATTATAATCCTTCTATTTACTATAGCAGATTTAATCTATCCCATAGCAGGAAAAGGGTTACTGTTCGCCCCAACCAGAAACAACCATCTTGGGAGTTAGTATTGAACTAGGTTGGGAAAACCGGACGCAACCCAGGAAAGGTTCGGCGGGAACGTGGGGGATGGGATGGAAAAAAATCCACCTTCGCAGGGCAAGAAGGTCTAGGGCAAAGCATCCAGACGGTGTCTAGTGGATTCGTCTTAGAACCCCTTAACCTGCGGAACTGGAGTGTTTTCCACCACCAAGTCTCTTTTCTGCGCCCTTTCCATTGCCCCTCATCCAGTGTACGGGTTCCATCCCCCCATTTTGTCACCTAACTCCCAAGATTTTATACGAAAAGAAAAAGTGCGAGTCCTTTGCTTGAATCACATAAGTGCCACCAAGTGCTTATTTTATCGCTCCTTCCACCATCCCCTGAATAATATACTTCTGGGCAATGATAAACAAAACAATAATAGGCAACATAGCCAGCAATGCCGAAGTCAGAATCAAATCCCATTGCTTTACATAAGAACCAACAAAGCTGGTTACGGCAACTGGAAGGGTCTTAATCTTTCCATTCATACCAAGCATCAAAGATGGCAGCAGGAAGTCGTTCCATATCCAGATACCATTTAAAATCAGCACCGTCACCTGTACCGGACGAAGAAGCGGGAAAATAATTCGGAAGAAAGTACCTTCCGGCTTACAGCCATCAATCAGTGCTGCTTCCTCTAATTCAAAAGGAATATTCTTTATAAATCCATGCAGGATAAAAACCGACATGGATCCGCCAAATCCCAAATAGCAGAAAATGATTCCAGCGTAACTGCTGAGCATTGGAATCCCAATAAACTCCCCTACGGAACGGAAGGTGGAAACCAGCGGCAGCATGACTACCTGAAAAGGTATTACCATCGCTGCTACAAACATCATAAAAATAATAGCAGACCACTTGGTCTTATTCCGAACCAACACCCACGCTGACATGCTGGCAAGAACAATCAGTAAAGTCAGGGATACAACGGTGATAGTGGTTGAGGAAAAAAAGGAATTCCAGTATTTAAACTGAGGATTGTTCATAACCGCCGTCATGTTTTCGAACAACTGTCCCCAACGCTCCGGCCAGCCTAAAGGATCTCTGGTAATGGCTCTGCTTACTTTGGCAGAGTTGAGTACTTCGATATAAAAAGGGAAAAGGAACAATGCAACTAAAATCAACGCAAGAATTTCGATTAAGACAAGTCGGATTCTTCTAAGCTTCATTACATCTCAACCTCCTTCTTCTTATTGATGGAAACCTGTGTCAGAGAAATAATAGCCAGAATAATAAAGAATACCACCGCTTTTGCCTGAGCCAATGCGTAATTATTCTGGGTAATGGCTGTCTTATATATATTCAAAGCTAAAAATTCAGTTGAGAAAACCGACTGCCCATTTAAAATCTTACTGGGTCCACCGTTGGTAATGGCAAAGTTTAGGTCAAACTGCTTAAAGGAGTTTACCAGCGTTAGGAAAATACAGATGGTAAAGGTATTTGCAATCATCGGAACAATGATGCCCACCAAACGATGCCAGCCATTGGCGCCATCTACCTGTGCAGCTTCCAGAACGTCCTTTGGCATGCCCTGAATACCGGTCACGTAAATCATCATAATGTATCCGGCATACTGCCAAGTGCTTACAATGACAATGGCCATCAATGCCAGATTGGGGTCGGTAAGCATGGAGTCGGTACCGGCAAAAATTGTGGTAAGAATTTTATTAAATATAAACTGCCACAAATATCCAAGTACAATACCACCAATCAGGTTGGGTACGAAAAAGGCGGCTCTGTAAAAGTTTCTTCCTTTAATGGCGGAGGTGCACATCATGGCAAACATAAAGGCCACTCCATTTACCAAAAGCATATTGATAATGGTAAAGATAAAGGTTACTACAAACGAATTTATGTAATCAGTGGATTTAAAAATCCCAATGTAATTATCTAATCCAACAAATTTAGTAATTTTAATCCCCGTCCAGTCAGTCAGGGAATATCCCACACCTAAAATAAATGGTAATAATACGGTGATGCAGAATGCAAGCACCAGGGGAAACAAGAACAATCCATTTATGACTGCTCGATGCCTTTTCGTAGGCAGAATATAAATGCCAAAAACAAAAACCAGGATTCCAACAATAAAAATCATTCCACGGGAATCCAATCTGGTCCCCATGGCATTCAGGAAAAGAATACCGGCCACGGACACACCACCAATTGCCATACATATTATTGAAATAATTCTTTTTAACGGTTCGCTCATCGGTGTCTTACCCCTTTCTTATACAACAAACAGCATAAGTACATCTCTCACTGGCTTCAGCGAATATCGGAAATCCTATGAGAGATGTACTATATAGCATTTATGTAGCATTTATGTAGCATTTATCTAGCATTTATGCGCTTTTACATACCAAATGTGAAAACTCAACTGATAATATTTTATCCTTTTAATGCTATCTTGTAAATACTATGTCACCAAACTGTTTGAATCAAATCAGACATAGAATATCTGATTATCAATATCTATTACTTATTATTTCTTTCAATTGTCTGTGCAATCATATCAGAGAATTCCTGCGTGTTAATAGAACCATTTGCAAAGCTTTCAAATACTGGTCCCAGCATGTTCATACCAAAGCCTTCTGGCATTTTGCTCCACTGCCAAGCATAGGTCTTTCCAGCAGAAACCCAGTTCATCAGATCTTTTGCCATCGGTGTCTCAGGCTGTACCGTACAGGACTTGTATGGAGAAATCATACCACATTCTTTTACCAGACAGTTGTAGCCTTCCTCCGTCGTTGCAAGAGCGGTCAAGAAATCTTTTGCCAGCTGAACATTTGGAGAATCTTTGTAAACTAACCACCAGGATGGAGCGTCAGCCAGGATACCATTCGTTTCCTGTTCCATAAAGGCAAGAGGCGCGGTACCACAAGCAAAGGTCACACCATCTTTTACAAGGTTTGGATCAATCCAGTTACCCTGATGTAAGAATACGGCCTTGCCGTCTTCCCAAAGCGCAAGCTGCTCATCATAAGATCCCGATTTTAAAACATAGGAATCTGAATATTTAAATAGCAGCTCTACGAATTTAGCATATTGATCCAGACGAGCTTTATCAACTTCTCCTTTGTTTAACATATCAATGATAGAAGTGTCGCTGCGGTCTAATCCAGTTGCTAAATATGTACCAAAGTCATGGTTACCGGTTGACCAGGTCATACCACCAGATACGGAAGCTGCCATAGAGATAACTGCATCAATACCCAGTTCTGCCTTCATACCGTCCAGTTTTGCCAGAGCGGCTTCATAAGCACCATAAGAAGTTAAGGTTGCAGGATCAATGCCTGCTTTATCCAAGAGGTCTTTATTGTAAGCAAGGCCATAACCTTCGATTGCATATGGGAAACCTACTACTTTTCCGTCATTTCCTACAAAAGAAGCATCGGTATCAGAAACCCAAGCTTCACCGCTTAAGTCTTCGCAGTAATCCTGCCAGGTCTGGTAGTCACCAACACCGCCAATGGTGAAGATATCAGGCATGGTTCCAGCTGCCAGGTAACCTTTCATGATTGGACCTGCATCGGTACCGCCACCAATACTTTCGATTTCAACGTGTACTCCTGTTTTTGCTTCATAATCTGCTGCAAATGCTTTTAACTGCTCATCAATTTCTACTTTTCCGTTCTGTAAACGAATGCTTCCGCCGGTCTTGGCTGGCTCTGCATCGTTTGTTGTCGTATCATCTGTTTTTACTTCATCTGTTACTGCTGGTGTGTTGGCAGAGGTATTGGTCTCTGTCTCTGTTTTGTTACCGCAAGCGCTTAATACTGTCATGCTCAATGTAGCAATCAGCATCATTGAAAGAACTTTTTTTAATTTCATGTGAGTGTCCCCCGAAAAATATAAATATTAATAGTTTCTTTGAAAGTTTCTCATAACCTTTTGCGCAAAAGTTATTTATGATTATTGATGATAACACAAAGCCCAACCCTTTGCAAGTACTTTTGCGTAAAAGGTTGGGCTTTTTTTGTCTATTTATTGATTTTTTTAACACTTTCTCGGATAACCAGCTTGGTTGGAAGAATAAATTCGGTCTGGGGAAGCTCCTCACTACGTATCATTTTAAAGAGATTATCTACTGCCACTTCTGCTTTTTCAGTCGGATTCTGGTGGACGGTGGTAAGCTTGGGCCGCATATTCTGAGCCAATATATTATCATCGAAACCAACGATGGAAATATCCTCTGGAACTTGTATCCCTCTGTCCATAAGATAATTCATAATTTTAATGGCATATAAATCCGATACCACAAACAGAGCGGTAAATTCTCGAATCCGGCTATAGGTCTCTTTCAGCATTTCATCCACATCTCTGGCTTCCGGTTTCAAAAGAATTTTGCAGCTTTCGTTAAAAGGCACTCCGGCATCCTTCAGGGCATCCTGATATCCCAGGAAACGGCGATAATCTACACCAAAAAGGTTGTCTGAAATAAATGCTATTTTTTCATGTCCACATTGGATTAGATATCTCACAGCATCATAGGCTCCCTGATAATCTTCCAATCCTACATTGACATATCCTTTTCCAATGCCCTCGAAATAGCTGTCCAAAAAGACAATCGGATTCCGAAACCGGGATATGAGCATCTCACACTCGGACACGGAAGCCTGAGAAAGAGAACCGACTCCCAGCATAAACATGCCATCAACATTCCAGGTAGATACCAGACGGAGAATTTCATCAATATCTTCCGCTACGTAAACCATGGTAAAATAGCCCTGTCTTCGGATTCCAGCCTCCAGAGCACCTACAATTTCACTTGTAAACGTATCCTGGATAAAGTTATCGTACTTATCCTTGGTGGACTGCATGGCAATTCCGATGATTCGTGAATCGTTTCGAGCCAGATTCCTCGCATTCATATTAGGCACATAATTACATTCCTCTACAACCTTGAGTACCTCTTCAACTGTCTTTTGTGATACTTCTTTCGTCTTTCCATGAATAACATTGGATACGGTTGTTGGACTGACTCCTATCATATCTGCCATTTCCTTGATAGTAATCAATTCGCTACCTCCTTTGAACGGTTCTAAGGCTTAATCTATCACGAAAACTCTTGCTTCGTAAGGTCTTAAATCCGTGTTTTTTTCAGTTTGAGCATAATTGCCCAGCAATATTGTAGCATTATTCCACTCATCTGTCATGTCATATGGAACATTTTTTTCGGTGAAATTGCAAATTATCAGCAACTTTTTATTTTCCAAAGTACGGGTATATACAAAGAGCTCCTTGTGATCCGACTCAAGCAGCTGATACGCTCCATAAACCATAACGTCCAGTTCTTTCCGAAGGGCAATCAGTTTTTTATAATAGGAAAATACGGAATCCTCCCGGTTTACCTGCTCTTTTGCATTGATTATTTTATAATTGGGATTTATGGAAATCCACGGCTTACCCTTGGTAAATCCACCATTTTCTTCTTCTGACCATTGCATCGGTGTTCTGGCATTATCCCGTCCTTTTTGATTGGCAAAATAAATAAACTCCTCGCTGGTCATCCGATGATTGGTTTCCACCAGGTCTTTATAGGCATTTTTAATCTCAATATCATTAAACTGATCTATGGATTCAAAGGCAACATTGGTCATTCCAAGTTCCTCTCCCTGATAAATATAAGGGGTTCCCTTCATCATATGAAGGCAGGTGGCCAGCATCTTGGCACAAATTTCACGGTATTCCGGAGCATCATTTCCAAACCGGGAGACTGCTCTGGGCTGGTCATGATTGTCCCAGTAAAGACTGTTCCAGGCCGCACCTTCCAGTTCATTCTGCCACTTGGTCAGATTTTCCTTGAGAGCCACCAGGTCAACCCGCTTATCGTTCCATTTGCCAAATTCATTGGAATCCAGTCCCACATGCTCAAATTGAAACACCATACTCAGCTCTTTGCCATCCAGGCTGGCATATTTTTTTGCTTCGTCAACGGTCACAGCGGCCGTCTCACCCACGGTCATAACGTCATATTTTGACATAACCTCACGGTTCATTTCCTGTAAAAACTCGTGGACTCTCGGGCCATTGGCAACAAGAGGAGTGGCATCACCGTACTGGTCATTTGGTCCCTGTGGCCCATCTTCAAAGGTCTGGGTTTTAGAAATCAAACTGATTACATCCATGCGGAATCCATCAATTCCCTTCTGACACCACCAGTTCATCATGTCGTAGACTGCTTTCCGAACTGCGGGGTTTTCCCAGTTTAAATCAGGCTGTTTTTTGCTGAACTGATGAAGATAATACATATCGGTCTGATTGTCATATTCCCAGGCGGAGCCGCTGAACCAGGAACCCCAGTTATTAGGCTCCTTGCCTTCCTTCCCTTCTTTCCAGACATAGTAATCACGGTATGGGTTATCTTTCGACTTGCGACTCTCAACAAACCAGGCATGTTCGTCTGAAGAGTGATTTACAACTAAGTCCATTACAATCTTAAGTTCTCTTTTATGGGCTTCTGCCAATAACTCATCGAATTCTTCCATCGTTCCGAATTCTGTCATGATGTCCTGATAGTCACTGATATCGTAGCCGTTGTCGTCGTTCGGGGATTTGTATACGGGAGACAGCCAGATTACTCCGATTCCCAGATCTTTCAGATAGTCTAAGCGTTGGGTAATACCTTTTAAATCACCAATTCCGTCGTTATTGCTGTCCATAAAGCTACGGGGATATATCTGATATACGACCGTTTCTTTCCACCATTTCTTTTCTTCCATAAGAGTTCCTCCTTTTGCTGATTATATTCTTGTTTTTTATAGTATCACATCTTTTTTAGGAATGCAATGACTTATGGGCAAAAGTTCAAACTAAACAAGGTGGTTTTTGTGCACTTTATACAAAAACCACCTTGTAAATTTAGTTAAATAATAATTTACTTCATTGCTTTATTCTCTTTGTTACACAATCAGGTGCATCCTGCACCGCCATTGCATATTGTCCCGTCGTACCATCTTTAAAATATACATTCATCCAATAGTAATCTTGCCTCTCTAAGTGATAGGCATTGGCATAGGCATAGGCCTGTGCCCGAATCACTTTGACAATTTCAGCTATGGTTTCCTGCGCAGTGAAGTCAAGCGACTCCCCAATCATCGTGGTCTCTGACACTGTCTCAGAATACGTGAGACCTTTTGATGATTCCCAGCTTTCCTTGTCTTCACTCATTTCATAAAAAAGCTCAATTTTTTTAACCTGTGCTGCCTCTATGTCAGCATCTTTATAATAGCCAAGCCGCTTCAGATATCCTAATGTCTCCGTACAGGATGGGTATATCATGACACTGTAGCAAAATTGCGGGCCATAGTAAGACACCATACCATTTGTATTTTCAGTCAGTGCACTTTCATCTGTTATCCTTCCTTCGAAAGTCAAGGTTCCCAAAGCTAATTCCCCTTTTAAGGTAGTAAAGTTTATTTTTTCCAGATCCTGTTGGTATAAATCAACAAGAGTATCCCAGTCATCTGACCAGAGCTGGCTTTGCCTGATGCCATTGTCATACATGATCGTTCGATTGCTGATTACCTTGGTAGTTTGGCTGTCTTTTCCAAAATAATCCTGCCAAATAAGATAATAACCAGCTTTGAATTCCTGCGTTTCAAATATTTGATCCAGGCTGGCACAAACAGCGGGATCCGATGGATTCACAAATACCCTCCGGCATAATTCTCGCCCATTTTTCAGACGATATAAAACATTTGCACCAATTGTTTTTTCGTTTTCTTCCTGCAGATTACCTGCCAACTGACAAATTGTATCTACATCCTTCAAATACATATTTTCCTTTATATACTCCCACCGATTTACATAATTATAGTCTTTATCATAATACGACAGGTTGTATTGTAAATAATGCTGACCATCAATGGCAATGGCATAGCTTTCTATCTGGCTGGCCTTGGGGACATAGGCATCAAAGCCGGGAAGGTCGAACCAGAAGACAAAAAACAGCAGCAAGGACCCCAGTGTTGTAATGAGTATATGACGTTTCTTTTTCAGCGCAGCCCTTATATCGGATGCATAAAAGGCTTCTATGATTGCACAGGTTATAATTGATGTAAGTATAATAACAAAAACCTTAATCCCAAAGCTTCCCGGTCCGACGAAGTCATTTACACACATTGCTGCTGTCAGAGCTGCCGGAATTGCAATCGCAACTTTGACAATTGGTTTTATAATCGAAAAGGCAATCGCTCTTTCGGCCGCCTCAGAAGGACGTCGGCGATAACAAATATATCCAATTGCAGTGATACAGCCTCCAAATAGGATAAGCTCTCCTAAGTACAAGGAACCCCAGGGCATGATGGAATCCCATTCCTTCGCTGTTTGAGCAAAAAAATGGAACGGCGAGAAATACGGCATCAGGCTGCTGCTATCGGATACGTACCGGTCAAAACTGCTTTGCAGATAGGATCGGAACAATATTCTTACAAAATATTCATAAGAAAAGAGGACTATACTCATGCATACCGCAAGGATCGGACGTCCGGTCAGGATAACCGCCAATGAGGTTATGGAGTATATTACAATGTACAGGAACAAGTAGTAAACAAAGGTGGCTAACGCAATATTTAACGTATGCAGGCTGGCAACGCCCTGGGTAAAAAGAATGATAAAGCCAAGAACCTGGCCAGCAAGCAGCGGAATTGCATTGATAAGCACACCATTTATCCAAATGACGGCAAACCTTCTGGTTTTGCTGACTGGCATGCTATGGTATAAATCAACCTTCTTTTTACTGAAAAGGTAGGAAAATCCCTGGAAAGCACACATAAATCCAAGTACACAGGCAATAGCCAGAAGGGCACCATTATTAAGGCCGACATAGTGATTGATACCATCAAGGATATGCTGGCGAGCATTTCCCAATGGGGTAAGCTCCACCACTCTGCTTTTATAACGGGTCAACTGGATAATGAATCCGATGGGGTAGTATAAAAATGCTGTTATAGAAACAATGACCCATACCCACATCCTTCGTTTGTTGTTTTCTATTAAATTAGCCAAGAATGAGTTTTTTAATATCATATCCGACCACCTCCGTTTCACTAATAAATATCTCTTCCAGGGTAAGGGGAAGAGCCTCAAAAAAGAGGGTGTCTACTGATGCAAAGGCTTCTATAATGTCCTCACGAGTTCCACGTATGGTAAAGAGATACAGTGAACCTCTTTGCTCTGTTTTAATAATGTTCAGTGCCTCCCTGATTCGTTCTTCCTCTTCTGGATTTTGGAACACGCATTGTACCTTTTGTATGTTACATTTCATATCCTCAATGTCCTTTGCCAGCAACACATCCCCCTTATGAAGAAGTCCCACATGATCACAAATATCTTCCAGCTCGCGTAAGTTATGGGAAGCAATGACAGGTGTCAGCCCTCTCAATTCCATCTCACTGGCAAAAATACTCTTCACTGCTTGACGCATAACCGGGTCAAGTCCGTCAAAGGTTTCATCACATAACAAGTATTTTGTATTGGAACAAATACCGCAAAGTAACGCCAGCTGTTTTTTCATTCCCTTGGAATAGGTGTTAATCGGGCGCTTTTTGTCAAGCTGAAAATTGTCCAGATAGTTATAATAGTCTTCCTTGCGAAATCCATCAAATACACTGCCAAAATACCGCTCCATATCCTGTGCATTGCCATTGGCAAAAAAGTAGGGTTCATCAGCAATGTAAAAAAGATTCTTTTTCGCTGCCACATTGTCATATACAGGCAATTCATCCACGAGAATCTCTCCACTGTCTGCCTTGAGTACGCCGGCAAGCATCCGAAATACTGTGCTTTTCCCCGCACCATTCGTTCCAATCAGGCCAAACACTGAATTTTCACGAATGGTCACACTAACATTATCTACTGCTTTTATCTTCTCAAAAGATTTATTCAGATTTTTGATTTCTATCATTCTCTTTCCATGCACTTAAAGTGTAAATTGAAGGAAGATTTTTGCATGGCCTCCTTATATTATATTTCCCCTCAATTGTTTCCCTTATTATCTTGGTTACTTCATTATTTCCTATTACTTTTTAAGTTCTTCAAAATAGGTAAGTAGCTGCTCATGGGAAATCCCTAGTTCTGCTGCCTCTTCGTAAACATTCTTTAACTTTTTTAAAATAAGTTCTTTTCGTTCTTCCACCAATTTCTCATTGCCAGAAACAAAATTGCCTCTTCCCTTAATGGTGTAAATATATCCCTGCCGTTCCAATTCCCCATAGGCCTTCTGGATGGTGTTAGGATTAATCGAAAGCTCCATGGCAAGAGTTCTGACCGAGGGGACCTGCTCATCCTTTTTCAAAACGCCGCCCAAAATTAACTTTTGAAACCGATCCACGATCTGTTCATAAATTGGTCTGGAGTCTTTGTAATCAATGATTATCATGGCATCTCCTTCCTGCTGTATTTATATAGCATCTTCTCCATCGCCGTTATGTGTGTACTATTTCATATAGTACACCAAGGTTATCACAACCTCTCGTTCTTGTCAAGAGAGTAGAGTAGATTAAATAATTCTATATTGTCTGGGTAAATTAAATTGTTCTATATTGTAAATTAAATTGTTCTATATTGAAACGCCTGAGTAAATTGATCTATATTAAATCCTTAAAATTCGTTAGAAAAAAAGGCAGACCCAAATTTCATATAAAAGGGCAAAAAAAGAAAGCAGATGTATTGATATCTGCTTTCTCTCATTTGTATTAAGCTTTTCCTACCGAACCAAATAATTCCATTTTTTCTTTTACACAAGCTTTAATTGCTTCTGCGCCGGGAGCTAATAACTTACGAGGGTCAAAGCCTTTTCCTTCTAAGTCTTTTCCAGCTTCGATATATTTACGAGTTGCTTCCTGGAACGCTAACTGACATTCGGTATTAACATTGATTTTAGCAACGCCAAGAGAGATTGCTTTTTGAATCATATCTTCTGGAATACCGGTTCCACCGTGAAGTACTAAAGGCATGTCCCCAGTCAGCTGCTGAACAGCATCAAGGGTTTCAAAGCTAAGTCCAGCCCAGTTATCTGGGTATTTTCCATGAATGTTTCCGATTCCTGCTGCTAACATGGTTACGCCAAGATCAGCAATGGATTTACATTCTTCTGGATCTGCACATTCACCTGCTCCAACAACGCCGTCTTCTTCTCCACCGATCGAACCAACCTCTGCTTCAATGGAAATTCCTTTTGAGTTGCAAAGTGCTACTAATTCAGTTGTTTTTGCAATATTTTCTTCGATTGGGTAATGTGAACCATCAAACATTACAGAAGAGAATCCAGCTTCAATACAAGCTTTTGCGCCATCAAAGCTGCCGTGATCTAAGTGAAGAGCAACTGGTACAGTAATTTTTAATTCTTCTAACATACCATTAACCATGCCAACGATGGTTTTATATCCACACATATATTTTCCAGCACCTTCGGATACACCAAGGATGATTGGTGCGTTGCACTCCTGTGCTGCTAATAATGCTGATTTTGTCCACTCTAAGTTGTTGATGTTAAACTGACCTACTGCATATTTTCCTGCTTTTGCTTTGGTAAGCATTTCTTTTGCTGATACTAATGCCATAACTTTAGTCCTCCATTTGATATTATTTTAAGTGCTTTTGTAACACATGTTGTTTCCGCACTTATTATAATCCTTTCCCTCCGTTTTGTCAAAACTTTATCAGATAACTTTGTGTTTAGGTGGTGAGAGGACGCTCCTGGATATAGACTTCTAACGCCTGAACCAGCGTCTTTCCAATCCCTCCCAGTGCCCACGCTCCACCCACTCCATTGAGCCTCTATGCGGGGAATTCTCTCGCCTTGGCGGCTCCATCATACCCCATTGTCTCATTTCCGTTTCGCTAAGGCACTGGTTGGGATTGGAAAGACGCTGGTTCAGGCTATTTTTAGTTTATTATGGGCGGAGCTGGTTTTCGAAAGGATATAGAATAAAACACAAATGTTTGGGGGGAGGTCTGTAGTAATCCGGTAGTGTATTGGGCTTTAAAAGATATTAAGGGAAAGCTCTAATGGTCCAGTACCTGCCGGGTTCCATCACATACCTCCCCTCCAACATTTGTGTTTTATTTTATATCCATTAGAAAACCAGCTCCGTTTCAATAAACTTAAAATAGCCGAAAGAGCGGGTGGATGAGTGCCTCCCAGGAACGGCTTCCTTGGAAAACGGCTCACATGCGAAAGATTTCTGGCATTCGTAGGAGTGCCGAAAGAACTAAGACAAAGAATAAAAATCATTCTTTTAAAAATGTGCGGTACCCCCACAAAAAGCTAGTGTTTGAGCATCAATGAGTACAACATTCCAATGTACTAAAGTGCGAGTTATAGTTTTTGTGGGGGTGCCCTTAGCAAATTTTTAAAGTCTTAGTTCTTTCGGTGCTTCTACGCTAGCCAGAAATCTTTCGCATGCGAGACGTTTTCCAAGGAAGTCGTTCCTGGGAGG
>JAVBLX010000120.1:0-7933 GCA_031553075.1 Acetivibrio sp. | reverse complement strand
TGGACCAATCGGTGAGGATGATTTTTCGAGAGTACGGATGAAAAAACGTAGGTGTAGCGGGCTACACTGAGGCTTTTTCATTCGTGCTCTCGGGAAATCAGACCAGCGAATGGTCCAGTTATTTAGAAGATGGTGCACTAGCCTTCTAAAAATAGATGCAGAAACATGAGAGATGGGAGGCAGACATGATAAAAAAAGATACAAGAATGACGGCAATTGCTTTGTTGCTGCTACTGATATTTCTTCCTCCCAATCAATATGTCCGGGCGGCTATTGATGAAAGCAGGAGCTGCGCATTAGACCTTCGTCTGCAGGCAAAATATGGGTCAGAGACCTATATGATGTCCGGTGTAGAGATTGGGATTTTTCAGGTTGCAGAGGTGACAAGTATTAGTTCAAAGGGCAAATTAAGCTGGCAGTATACGTCACAATTTAGTGAGTCACCAATCCGATTTGGCAGCATTGAAAAAGAAAATGTGACACCGGGAGGTGACACTGTGGAGGCATTGATAAATTATGCCAATGAAAAAAAAATCTCTGGCACTCGGATTGTCACTAACGAAGTAGGATGTGCGGATTTTGAGAACCTGCCCTTTGGTCTTTATCTGGTGGTTCAGACGACCAAAAATAAGGATAACAAGGAAATGATACCTTTTCTGGTGCCTCTTCCTTTTCCCATGACGGAAACGGATTGGGAGTATTCCCTTACCATATATCCCAAGATATGGGGAGAAGATGTGCCCCCAGCCATTGGAAGTGGTGTTGAGGCCAGTGGTTCCGTACTCTCTCAGGTATGGGGATTACCACGAACAGGGTTGCAGATTATTCCTATTATTATTCTCTTGTGCCTGGGCTTTGGATTGCTGACTGTGGGCGGAAGATTAGTATTGAAAAAAGGGGAAGAAACAGATGAGTCAGAAAACCAGGTCTGCGAAGACAAGAAAAAGGCGTAAGGTACTGGGAAGTTGTATGATATTGTTAGGGTTGCTGTCCTTATCAGGGGCGGCAGCTCTCTTTTTGTATAATAACGGTTTGGAGGAAAAAGCGGAAGAACTGGCTGACGGTGTCGTACCAATATTACACCAGATAATTCAGGAAAAAACGTTTTTCATGGAGGAAGGAGCAGAGGATGGTACCAACAGCCAGAGCACCGTCATGGAAACGGCAGAAGTGGAGGGGCTGGAGTACATTGGCATTCTTACCCTTCCCACTCTTAAGCTGGAGATGCCAATCCTGTCTGAGTGGAATAATCCTAACCTGAAGCGTGCACCTTGTCGCTATAAGGGAACTATCCAGGAAAGAAATCTGATTATTGCCGGTCATAACTATAAGAACCATTTTGGTCTGCTGGAAGGACTTTCCCTGGGAGAAACCGTATTATTTACTCAGTTAAATGGAACTGTTACAGAATATATAATTAGCCGGAAGGAGCAGTTGGAAGGGAGTGATGTGGACAAAATGGCAGAAGGTGAGTGGGATTTAACCTTGTTTACCTGTACCATCAGCGGGAAAAAACGTGTTACTTTACGTTGTGTAAGGAGTGAAGCAGCTATAAACTAATTGGTAATAGAACGATGGAAGTCTCTCTCCATAGGTTTGTTGTGAAAAATGTAAAAAAAGAAATGGCTTGAAAAGAAAAATATATAAAATATGTTTAATTTTGGTTGCACAATTCAGGGAAAAGAGATAGAATTATAATTGCGGGAATTTGTTTTTATTTTAACATATATTAATATTGGAGGGCTGATAATGAGCAATAATTCTCAAATGTCTGCAATGAATCGAATACAATCATTGCTGGACGAAAACAGTTTTGTTGAAATTGGCGCATTGGTTACCAGAAGAAGCACCGATTTTAACCTGCAGGAAAAATCAATCCCGGCCGATGGTGTTATCACCGGTTACGGAACGATTGACTGCAAAATGGTTTATGTTTACAGTCAGGATGCAAATGCGCTGGGAGGTTCCATTGGTGAGATGCATGCAAAGAAAATTGCACGTCTTTACGATTTGGCACTGAAAGTAGGAGCACCTGTAATTGGTTTGATTGACTGTGCCGGATTACGACTTCAGGAAGCAACCGATGCACTGGCTGGTTTTGGTGATTTATATTTCAAACAGACGCTGGCATCTGGCGTTATTCCTCAGATTTCTGCCATATTGGGAACCTGTGGCGGAGGTGTTGCCATTTCTTCCTCTTTAAGTGATTTTACCTTTATGGAAGAAGGAAACGGAAAACTATTTGTAAATTCCCCGAATGCCTTAGATGGCAATTATATTGGAAAGTGTGATACAAGCTCATCAAAATTCCAGGCAGAAGCAGGTATGATTGATTTTGTAGGAAAAGATGAGCTGGATGTCTTAAATCAGATACGTGATTTAGTAAGCATCCTTCCCAATAACTTTGAAGATAATGATTCTTTTGATGAGAGTGAAGATGACCTCAATCGTCTGGTTCCTTCTTTTGCCTCTGAAGTAGCCGATACAAAGGAAGCCCTGATTGATATTTCTGACAGTAATTTCTTTATGGAGGTAAAAGAAGCTTATGCCAAAGACATGGTTACCGGCTTTATCCGTTTGAATGGCATGACCATTGGTGCCGTCGCAAATCGCACTGCATTATTGGATGAAGAAGGGAAAGTGGCTGAGACCTTTGATGGTACATTATCGTCAGGAGCATGCTATAAAGCAGCAGAATTTGTACAGTTTTGTGATTCTTTTAATATCCCCGTTCTGTCCCTCACCAACGTAACCGGTTTTAAAGCCACGGTTTGTGAGGAAAAGAAAGTGGCAAAAGCAGCCGCAAAGCTTACCTATACGTTTGCGAATGCAACTGTGCCAAAGGTGAATCTCATCGTTGGAAAAGCTTACGGCAGCGCTTATATCGCCATGAATTCAAAACATATTGGTGCAGATATGGTATTTGCACTTCCGGATACCCAGATTGGTATGATGGATGGAAAAGCAGCAGCGGCTATTATCTATGGTGCTGAAATCAGCAGCGGAGAAGATAAAAATGCGGTCTTAAATCAAAAAGCAGCCGAATACGAGACCCTGCAGGGAAGCTGTGAATCTGCTGCAAAACGTGGATATATCGATAACATCATCAATCCAGAGGATACCAGAAAACATCTGGCATATGCATTTGATATGCTGTTTACAAAAACAGAAGATCGTCCGGCCAAAAAGCATGGTACGATTTAGGATGAGGTGAAGGTTTGAATAAAAATGCGTATTCAACTATTTATTTGCATGCGCGTCGCAACGCGCAGATGGGTATAGCTATGAAAAAGTTTTGGTACAAGCTGTTTATGATTGCTGCAGTCCTTATAATGTCTCTGGGATTTTCCATAACCGTATTCGCTTATGATGAAGCAGAAATTATTTCGGTCACAGAAGAATATCTGAAATCATGGAATGAAGCAGATTTTCAGTCTTATATTGACGAAGGTGCTGCCGAACCGGAATCACTGGAGCAGTTTAAAGGCTGGCAGGAAACCAAGTCAGTTCTTGGTGAGTTTGTTTCCATTGACAGTACAACTGTAACCGAGGGTGAAGGCGAAGTCATTGCGGTTCTCACGGCAACTTACTCAAAAAGTAAGCTGACCTTTACCATTATCTACGATGCCGCAACCATAGAAAGCCATGGCACCGCATATGCAGCCAAAAATATTGACGCCCAGCCGGGCAGTAGCAGCAGTGGAGATACCTCCATTAATGAAGCTCTGCTCAATACATTAATGGGAATGGGAACGGTATTTGTCGTACTTATTTTTATGTCTTTCATCATTTCTCTGATGAAATATATACCAGGGTTACTGGATAAATTAAGCGGAGCAGGTAAAAAAGGAACGACCGAAGTCATTCAATCCGTTGACAAGGTAGTAGCATCCATTTCCACCGCAGAAGAGGAATTAAGAGATGATTCTGAATTAGTAGCCGTGATTACTGCTGCCATTATGGCATCCATGGGAAGCGAAGCGCCTCAGGGTGGTCTGGTGGTTCGTAATATCCGTCGCAGACATTAAATATTAGGAGGATTATGTACAATGAAAAATTATACAATTACAGTAAATGGAAATGTTTATGATGTTACCGTAGAGGAAAATAACGGAGCAGCGGTACCACAGCCGAAAGCCGCTCCACAGGCACCAAAGGCTGCTCCGGCACCATCTCCGTCACCAAAGGCCGCTCCACAGGGGGGCGCCGGCAGTATCAAAGTAAATGCCCCAATGCCAGGCAAAATTCTTGCTATTAAAGCAGAGGCAGGACAGACCGTGAAACGTGGAGAAGCAATTCTTCTTCTTGAAGCCATGAAAATGGAAAATGAGATTGTAGCTCCAGAGGATGGAACCATTGCAAGTATTAATGTAGCTACAGGTGATACCGTTGAAGCAGGAGCCATTTTAGCCACATTAAACTAGTATGAATTCTAATCAGGAGGTATAATTTAAATGGAATACATTGCAAATACCTTAGGGAATCTGCTTCAGCAAACTGCTTTTTTCTCCCTTACCTGGGGAAATTATTTAATGATGGCGGTTGCTTGCACGTTCCTGTATCTAGCAATCAAAAAAGAATATGAACCATTGCTTTTAGTACCAATTTCCTTTGGTATGCTTTTGGTTAATATGTATCCTCCTATTATGGAGGAGGGAGGCTTGCTGCATTTCTTCTATTTACTTGATGAATGGGCAATTCTTCCATCCCTGATATTCCTTGGTGTAGGTGCTATGACCGACTTTGGTCCATTGATTGCCAATCCTAAAAGCTTCTTACTTGGGGCTGCCGCGCAGTTTGGTATTTTTGCAGCCTATATCATAGCAATCTTAATGGGATTTAACGGAAAAGCAGCGGCTGCTATCTCAATTATTGGTGGAGCAGATGGTCCGACTTCTATTTTCCTGGCCGGCAAGCTTGGACAGACGGAATATTTAGGGCCGATTGCCGTAGCGGCGTATTCGTATATGTCATTGGTGCCGATTATCCAGCCACCAATTATGCGGCTTTTAACCACAGAAAAAGAACGTAGAATTAAAATGGAACAGTTAAGACCTGTTTCCAAAATTGAAAAGATTTTATTCCCGGTTATTGTTACCATCGTTGTAACTCTTGTTTTACCAACCGTTGCTCCCCTTGTAGGTATGTTAATGTTAGGTAATCTGTTCCGTGAATCCGGAGTGGTAAAGCAATTAACGGAAACCGCATCCAATGCACTTATGTATATTGTAGTTATATTACTGGGTACATCAGTTGGAGCTACCACCAGTGCGGAAGCATTCTTAAAATGGACCACCATCAAAATCGTAGCCTTAGGCTTAATTGCTTTTGCCTTTGGTACTGCGGCCGGAGTTCTGTTCGGAAAGCTTATGTGTAAGCTGTCTGGTGGTAAGATTAATCCATTGATTGGTTCTGCCGGTGTTTCTGCTGTACCAATGGCGGCCAGAGTTTCCCAGAAGGTTGGAGCAGAAGCTGACCCAACTAATTTCCTGTTGATGCACGCCATGGGACCAAATGTCGCAGGTGTAATCGGTACGGCCGTAGCGGCAGGTGTATTTATGGCAATCTTTGGTGTTTAATTAAAATTTTTTAGGAGGAATCAAAATGGCACAGGAAAAAAGACCCGTTAAAATAACAGAAACCATTTTACGTGATGCGCATCAGTCCTTAATTGCAACCAGAATGACCACCGATCAGATGCTTCCTATCATTGATAAAATGGATAAAGTAGGCTACCATGCAGTGGAATGCTGGGGAGGTGCAACCTTTGATGCATCCCTTCGTTTCTTAAAAGAAGACCCATGGGAAAGACTACGCAAACTAAGAACAGGCTTTAAAAACACCAAGTTACAGATGCTGTTCCGTGGACAAAACATCTTAAGCTACAACCATCACTCCGATGACGTAGTGGAGTACTTTGTTCAAAAATCAATTGCGAATGGAATTGATATCATTCGTATTTTTGATTGCTTAAACGATATTCGAAACTTACAGACAGCCGTAAGTGCAGCCAACAAAGAAAAAGGTCATGCTCAGGTTGCCTTAAGCTACACCTTAGGTGATGCATACACCTTGGATTACTGGAAAGATATTGCCAAAAAAATTGAAGAAATGGGTTCTAATTCCCTTTGTATTAAGGATATGGCTGGTTTGTTAACACCATATCACGCAGAAGAACTGGTTGGAGAATTAAAGTCCGTTATATCCATTCCAATTGATTTGCATACTCACTATACCTCAGGTGTTGCTTCCATGACTTACTTAAAAGCGGTAGAAGCAGGTTGTGACATCATTGATACTGCCATGTCTCCATTTGCATTAGGAACCAGTCAGCCAGCAACCGAAGTAATGGTGGAAACCTTCCGAGGAACCCCATATGATACTGGTCTGGATCAGAACTTACTGGCAGAAATCGCAGAGTATTTCCGCCCTATGCAAGAAAATGCCTTAAAGACTGGTTTATTAAACCCAAAAGTATTAGGTGTGGATATCAAAACTTTAATGTATCAGGTGCCAGGTGGAATGCTTTCCAACTTGGTATCCCAGTTGAAGGAAATGGGGCAGGAAGACAAATATTATGAAGTGCTGGAAGAGGTACCAAGGGTGAGAAAGGATTTTGGTGAGCCGCCACTCGTTACACCATCTTCACAAATCGTTGGTTCTCAGGCGGTGCTTAATGTAGTTGCCGGTGAACGTTATAAAATCGTAACGAAAGAAACCAAGAAGCTTCTTTCTGGTGAGTTTGGTCAGACGATAAAACCATTTGATTCGGAAGTACAAAAAAAATGCTGTGGAGATGTCACTCCGATCACTTGTCGTCCAGCGGATTTATTAGAGCCTAGTCTTGCTAAATTTGAAAAAGAAATTGAGCAGTATAAACAGCAGGATGAGGATGTACTTTCCTATGCATTGTTTCCGCAGGTGGCGATAGATTTCTTTAAGTATAGAGAGGCACAGCAGAGTAAGGTGGATGTTACTATGGCTGATGTTGTTAATAAAGCGTATCCGGTTTAATGAACGGATGGGGATTTCATTTACGAATCATACCATAATTTAGAATAAACAAGACTAATTGTAGGTCCTTGAAGTTGATGCATACCATTCCACTCAACTTCAAGGACCTACAATTAGTCTTTGTTTTAGCCATTTCCATTTACATAATAATCTTCGATGTACTAGTACAGTGTACGTAAGTTCATGTGCAAATAGCACCCGCTATCCACACCAGAAACCTGCCTGCACAGCTAGCCGTAGGGCCCACAACGCCGTCGCTTTGCAGACATGCTTCTGATGCGGATATCAGGCACTCTTTGCACACGAACTTACGATACACTGTACTAGATTGGGATGAAGGGTAACAGAAATCAGTGGGCATAAAAAAATTTATAAATATCTGTAGTAAATTGTTGAGATAATACGTTATTATAGATATAAGGATGAAACCTTGATTATGCGCATAAGACAGGGGGATTTTAAAATGCTTATTTTTCTATCGATGATAGAAAGTGAAGAGGATAAAACCAAATTTGAGAAGATTTATGAGAAATACAGCCATTTTATGTGGTATATTGCCAATGAGATGTTATGGGATTCTTATTTGGCTGAGGATGCGGTGCAAGAGGCTTTTTTTACCTTAACGAAGCATTTGGATAAAATCGAATTTGTTGATAGTCCTCAGACTAAGAAGTTTTTAGCTACCATAACGAAAAGTAAGACGGTAGATATTATCCGCAGACAAAAGGGGATTGTACTGGAGGAGTTTGAAGAGGCTTATATGAATGACAGTACAGAGGATTTGTTGGATGAATACTTACAAAAAGAGGTTCATGAGACAATTGTGGAAGCAATTGAAAAGCTGGATGAGATTTACCGAAGTGTTTTTGAGTATAAGTATCTGCAAGGATTTTCCGATAGAGAAATTGCCGAGATTTTT
>JAVBLX010000082.1:0-7287 GCA_031553075.1 Acetivibrio sp. | reverse complement strand
TGGACCATTCGCTGGTCTGATTTCCCGAGAGCACGAATGAAAAAGCCTCAGTGTAGCCCGCTACACCTACGTTTTTTCATCCGTACTCTCGAAAAATCATCCTCACCGATTGGTCCAGTTATTTAGAAGATGGTACACTAGAAATCCAGTTCCCAAGATAAGGTTCGTTGAAAAGTACAAAAAACATTTTGAATTTTACATTTTATCCGTCAAAGTGACCAAGTATAATACAATTGTAAACAAAAACAAAATCTGCATTATGAAAGCAGATGTTTAGAAATGGAGAGGATAGCAATGAAGAAAAAACTATTAAGCATGTTTCTTTGCACAGCATTGATTGCAACCATGGCGACTGGTTGCGGAACAAAAGGAAATACAGAAAATACCGTGGATCCTGGGACTACAGTAGCTACAGACACAAATAAGGAAGGCGCGGCAGCTGAAACACCAGCGGCAGACACAGAGGAAAAAATAACGTTAAGCATTTATGCACAGTATGCCGATGATGATACAAAAGTACCCTATGATTATGCAGTTGAAAAATTAGCTGAAGCATATCCTAACGTGGAACTTAACTTAATCATTCAGGCACAGGACGACGGAGCTTCCTTAGAAACCATGGCAGCAACTGGCCAATTGCCTGATATCTTCCAGGCCAACACCAATATTATAAGCACCTTCCTTGAAACAAAACAGGTAATGCAGTTAGACGATGTTGCTAAATCAAGTGGATATCTGGATAAAGTATTTGAGTCCAATATGGAATTGGTTTACAGCGACGATGGACATATTTACTGTTTCCCATATGCTGGAAATGAATATGTACTTTGGTACTATAACAAGGCCATCTTTGATAAATATAATCTTTCTGTACCAACAACTTTTGATGAATTATTGAATTGCATTGAAGTTTTCAAAGCAAATGATATTGTTCCAATGGCTCTTTTTGGACAGGAAGGTTGGATTACCGCTGCTATGTATGATGCCATTGCAACTCGTTATGTACCAGATGGAATCAAAGCGCTGGACATGAAAGCAGCCAGCATCACAGATGATGGTTATGTAAAAGCAGCAGAAATGTTAAGTCAACTTTCTCATGCTGGATTATTCCAAAACAGTGTAACTTCTACCAACTATGATCAGGCTTCCCAAATGTTCCTTAATGGTGAAGCAGCTATGTTCTTAAATGGCCAGTGGTATATTCAGGATGCAACTGCAACACTTGGTGCAGATGTGGATTGGATGTATTATCCTTCTACAGATGCAGCGGCTTATGAAGCAGGCAAAGCAGCTTTTTCTGGCGGTGGATCAACCAGTGGATATGCAGTAAATCCAGATGGTGATCACGCACAATTAGCAGCCGAAGTAGCCGCATTTTTAGCAGAAAAATATTGTGAAGCAAAAGTGATGTTCCGTGGAAATCCATTGGTAGCTTTGGACACTGGTGCCAAATCAGAAGAAGAACTGCCAGCGATGATGCAGAAGCTTTCTGATGCAATTCCTAACATGACCTCTACTACAAAATTTACCTGGGGACTCACCAGCTCTATCTTCTCTGAAAGCATTGGTACCAATACTCAAGGTCTGATTACTAACCAGTACCTGGTAGAAGAGTTTGTTGATGATGTTTCAAGCGCTATGAGCAGAATGGATTAAAGAATAAAGGTTGAAAGAAATTCAACTTCAACCTCCCTGATTTATATGCCCGCGGAAGCGGGCAGATAGGAGCAAAATGAAAAAGTATCTAGGAAATAAGCTTGCAATAACACTGTTTATATTGCCTGCACTATTGATTTTTACCGTTTTTATATTTGCCCCCATTGCCCGTTCCTTTGTTTTCAGTTTTTTTGACTGGAATGGCATTGGGAAAGCAGAATTTACCGGATTGGAAAACTATATCAGGTTATTTCACGATAAAAACTTCTTAACCTCAAATCGAAACCAGCTTATCTTTGCCGTATTTATTACTGTATACCAAATGGTTTTAGCAACGATATTTGCCATTACTGTATCCAATAAAAAGGTAAGAGGAAGAAAGTTTTTCAGGGTTGCATACTTTATTCCCGTGGTACTTTCCGTAACCGTGGTATGCCAGCTTTGGCTGTCTGTTTTCAATGGGGATAATGGACTCTTAAATCACATTTTTTCTGCATTTGGATTGGATTACCAACAGCTTTGGCTGGGCGACCGCTATAAAGCTATCTATGTAATTGCTTTTGTCAATGCGTGGCAATGGACTGGATATCAGTTTGCTCTGATTGTGGCGGGAATTAAATCCATTTCGGAAGATTATTACGAAGCGGCCCGCATTGATGGAGCAACCAATCAACAAGCCCATAGGAAGATAACGATTCCACTGTTGGCAGAGACCTATAAGTTTTGTCTGATTATCTCCATAACCGGAGGAATCAAGGCATTTACCGAAATATTTATTATGACCAAGGGCGGACCAGGAACTGCTACCTATACCCTTACCTATATGATGTACAATGCAGCCTTTCGAAGTAAAGAGTATGGTTATGGACTTGCCTGTGCCATTGTAATGGTATTGGAATGTCTGGTGGTAATGGTGATTATCAATTATTTATTCCGTGATCGAGATGAATACGGAAAAACATCAAGAAAGAAGAGGAGAATGGCAGAATGAGAAAGGGGAAAATGAATAAAGGCGTATTTCATTATGTGTTTTCAGCATTTTTGTGGCTATATGCAGCGTTTTCCCTATATCCGTTGATTTGGATGCTGTTTTACTCCTTTAAAGATAATGCTGAAATATTTGTTACCAATCCATTTGGATTCCCCAAGGTGCTTCACTGGGAAAATTATGTAAACTCGTGGACAAAATATGATGTTCCCTTATACTTTCTTAACAGTATTATTGTATCCGTGGGAACGGTGGTTCTTTGTCTGATTTGTGCCTTACTGTTTTCTTATGCAACCTCCAGAATGATCTGGAAGGGCAAGGAGCTTGCCAGAACCTATGTGGGACTGGGGATGTTTATTCCGATTCAGGCGATTTTGATACCGGTGGTAAAGGTGATACAGAGTCTGGGGCTTTTGGGAACACGTTGGTCGATGGTTTTTCCTTATGTGGCGATGAATCTTGCCTTTGCTACTATGGTATACTATGGGTTTTTCAAAGGAATTCCCAAGGAACTGGAAGAGGCGGCATGCATGGATGGAGCAACTATTTATCAAACCTTTTTCCGAATTATCTGTCCATTGGTAAAACCAGCTACCGTAACACTTGCTATCTATATTTTCCTGGGTGCTTGGAATGAATTTCTTCTTGCCAATGTTCTGGTGGGAGGTATCGATAAATTAAAAACTTTGCCACTTGGTATACTGTTTTTCCAAGGGCAGTTTACCACCGATTGGGGTGGTATGGGAGCCACAATGGTAATTGCTTCTCTTCCTGCAGTTTTAGTATATGTCATTTTTTCTGAACAGGTAGAGCGGGCCATGACCATTGGTGGAGCCGTAAAAGGATAAAAAAATAAGCGGTGGGTCTTCAAAAGGATGTTTTGAGGAACCACCGTTTTGTGGTAGAATAGATTCAGATAGCAGGACATATTTCCTCAATAAAAATTATTTACTAGAAATGTATCAGGGACAGGAGTATTATATGGAACACAATAAAAATAAATTTTTTGGGATGTCATTAAAATACAAAATAGCATTTATGACCCTTGTGGTGGCAGTGATTCCGTTGCTCATATTTGGTGTGACCATTTCCATGCTCTATAATCATGCCTTTGAAGAGAGAAGCAACCGACACATTCAAGAAAATCTTAATGTTATGGCCGATCGACTGGAAAGTGTATTTTCTGACGGGGTTCTTTACTCCAATTACCTGACTCTGAATCTCAACCGCATTGATAATGACAAGAGCTTACGACAGGTGGACAGGGACAATATGATAAAATCCACTCTGAATCAGGCCATTCTTATTTTTGATGGAATTGATTCCATCGTATTCATCAGTAAAGAGGATGTGATGTATTCCACCAATTACAGTCTTTTTGAACACAAGGAAGAGATGATGGCATCCAGCTATCGGAGTCGGCTGGATACAACAAAGATAGGGAAAACGGTTCTGTTTGATTTGGAATCAGATTGCATGAAACGTGCAGAAGGAAAACCCGTCATTACTATGGGAAAGATGATTACCAGCATTGCATATGGTGAGACTCTGGGCTATTTATTTATTAATATTGATATTAATCAGTTGGAAAAATCCATACAGAATGAAATCAGCTATTACCTTTTGTTTGATTCCAATGGAACCTGCATTACAGGAATTCAGGATGAAAAGATGACCAATGATTTAAATATACGGGAGGAAATATATAGTGAAGCGGAAACCCAATCAGTTATATATGAAGGTGACAAATATCTGATTGTACGCGATTCGTTGAAAGGCTATCACTGGACCCTAATTGGCATTACTAACTTGAGCGATTACAACGTTAGCGCTACGGAAATATTCCGCACACTACTATTAGCTGGCGCTGTTACCACGATACTTCTGATGATTTTAAGTATGATGCTTACTGGTTTGCTAACCAAACCACTCAGACAGTTGAAGGAAGGTGCTGAAAAAATTGCTGATGGAAATATGGATGTGGAATTTCATTTCAAAACTGGTGATGAAATCGGAAGAATGGGAAATATTTTCAATTACATGACCGGTAAAATTGCCGAGTTACTAAAAAAAGTAGACTACGAAGCTCGGAAAAAGAGAGAATATGAGCTTGCCCTGGTACAAGAGCAGGTAAAACCACATTTCCTATATAATACCCTGGACATTATTATTATGCTCATTGAGATGAATAAGACCAGAGAAGCCCAGCGAGTTACCAGAAAGTTGGCAGACTACTACAAAAATTCACTTTCCTCCAGCGAGGAGATCATTTCTCTTGAACGGGAGCTGCGGATTGTGGAAGATTATCTGGACCTTCAGCTGATGCGGTATGAAGATAAATTCAGCTATGAAATTTTAAGCGACAGCAATCTGGAACAAGTCATGGTACCTAAAATGACCTTCCAACCTCTGGTGGAAAATGCCATTTATCATGGATTGAAATATAAAGAAAACTGGGGAACCATTATCATCCGGGCGTGGGAAGAAGGAGAAGATATTCTCTTGATAGTGGAAGATAATGGTATTGGAATGGAAAAGGAAGTATTGGCAAATATGATTTCCTTAAAAGAAAAACCAGAAAATCATTTTGGTGTTTACAGTGTAAATCATCGATTAAAGCTGTATTATGGAGAGGATTATGGTATTCAGGTGGAGAGTAGATATGGTGAAGGAACAAAAATCACTATAAAAATACCAGCTAAGATGGAATCTCTGGAAGAGTAAAAGTCAAGGCGGTCAGATGGGAGCCAAAGATGATAAGAATAATGATTGTAGATGATATGCCAATTTTTTTAGAGTACTTGAGAAATTGCATTGATTGGGGCGCATACGGATTTGAAATTTGTGGAGAAGCCCATGATGGAAAAGAAGCACTGGAAATGATAGAAGAGGATGCACCAGATATTATCTTAACTGATATTACCATGCCCTATGTGAATGGTCTTGAGTTGGCGGAGCAGGTCATGGAACGGTATCCCGATATTTCTATTATCCTCATCACTGGAAATAATGAATTTGAATATGCCAGAAAAGCAGTCAAAATTGGCGTCTGTGACTATATTGTGAAGCCCTTTGAGAAGGAAGAACTAATTCTTTCCCTCTTAAAGCTTCAGGATAATATCAGCAGAGCGCTGGAACTAAAAACGGAAAAAGAAGAAATAGAAAACCACCGGAGAGAAATGGTCCTCCGTAAATTAATTTTATCAAAAGAAAGCCAGGAGATAGAAGGCAGTGCATTTCAAAACCAACTAGAACGACTTAATGTTTCCTTTTGTTCCCCGTACTTTTTGGTCTGTACACTGAAATTTGTCACTTTCCGGATGGGAGAGCTGGAGCAGCTTAACAACTGGGAAAGCATCATATCAAACATGCTAAAAGACAAGTTGGAAATGGATGGGACCTGTCAGGTCTTTCGGGATTTTGAAAACAGTATCATTTTATTACTCAATTTTAAAAATGAAAACCAGATGAAGTCTTATAAAATCTATGAGCTGTCTGATTTGAACAAAATTATCAAAGAGCAATTACATATTGATGCGGTTATCGGCGTCAGCGATTTTTGCTATGGTATAACCAATATTAAAACTGCCTATTCTCAAACCCTGCAACTATTGGCAAGAAAAGCAGAAAGTTCTGGCAAAGTATTTGACTACAAAAAAATGGTACAGGAAGAGAAAGAGCGTTATTATTCCTGGGAGGCCATCGAAGAGCTAAACCAAGGATTAGAGCAACTAAATAAAGAGCTGGTATCTCAAATCATCAGGGAAGAGCTGAAAAAAGTGACTGGAGACATTAACAACCAGATTAATACTGTTTTGTATACGGGATTTATCAGCATTCTTCTAACCAACCTGGTAAATGCAGGACGTAACGTAGATGATATATTTGGAGAAAAATTTATGCCCTATGAAGATATTAAAGAAATGACCAGTCACGAAGAACGGGAAAATCAAATTATTTCTTACTACGTTCAGGCAATGGACTACCAAAAGCTGAATGCCAACACTAAGTCAAGAGTGGTTATGGAGAATGCCAGGAGCTATATTGAGGAGCACTATACGGATCCGGATTTGAGTATTGTGGATATTTCTAAGGCGTTGTTAATTAACCAGACTTATTTGCGGAAGATGTTTAAGAGTGAGATGAATTTGACTTTGAGTGAGTATATAACAAAGTATCGGATGGGGATTGCTATGCGGCTGATTCAGGAAACGGAGGATAAGCTTACGGTTATTGCTGAGAAGGTTGGGTACAGTGATGTGAGTTACTTTAGTAAATGTTTTAAGAAGTTTTATGGAATTACACCAAAAAATGTGGTATAGGTAACTTTGTGTTTGGTGGCTGAGAGGACGCTCCTAATATAGACTTCGAACGCCTGAACCAGCGTCTTTCCAATCCCTCCCAGCGCCCACGCTCCACCCACTCCATTGAGCCTCTAAGCGGGGAATTCTCTCGCCTTGGCGGCTCCAGAATACCCCAGAGTCTCAATTCCGTTGCGCTACGGCACTGGGAGGGATTGGAAAGACGCTGGTTCAGGCTATTTTTTGTTTATTGTGGGCGGAGCTGGTTTTCGAAAGGATATAGAATAAAACACAAATGTTATGTGAGGGAGGTCTGTAGTGGAACCCGGTAGTGTACTGGAC
>JAVBLX010000109.1:0-6083 GCA_031553075.1 Acetivibrio sp. | reverse complement strand
AGGACGATTATTAACTGGGTCAATCATGAGAATTTGGAGAATGTGGAGCATGAGCGGCTGCGTTTGGTTGCTATTGTACTACTTTGGACAAGCTCATCTTCGAAGCGAATGTTGAGGCAGTCAGCAATAAAAGCACTGGCAAAAGTTTTTTCACGTGTACCATATGAGATTTCTGGTTTTCTAAAGAAATATTCCAGGCTAGATGACTCATATGTAGTAAATGGTCTATATGCAGCAGCATATGGAGCAGTAGTGAATTTGCCGGACGAGGTTAGTGTTGATGAAATTGTTAAAAGAGTAATTGAATATCAATTCACTGAGAACGTTGAAAATCCACATATGTTGACTCGGGATTATGCTAGAGGCATTATTGAGTACGCTCATCATAAAAAGAAGTATGTAATAGAAAATATTAATGAATTTCGTCCGCCATATAAAAGTACTTGGCCATTGGAGAACCCATTACCTTCTGAAATTGATGCTCTTGAGGGAGAATATTCATCAATAAAAAGCTCAGTTCAAGGGTTTTTAAATGATTTTGGAAAGTATACCATGAAAGATGTGACGGATTGGACAGCAACCAATCTGTCAGAACCTAGACCAAAGACGTGCTATGAGTTTAATGTTGAATTTGCTGAAAGTCTGCCAGTAGAATTGAAAAACAGGTATATGGAAATTTTGAATAAAAGAGTATCAGAAGAAGATGCAAGGAGGATAAATGCAAAAGAATGGATAAATAGCTTACTCCGGTATAAAGGGGATTTTGTAAGTGAAATTCAAGATGATGAAGACGAATCAGATAACCAAGAGTTAGGTTTTGAATATCAAGAGGATTTTGATGATGATATTTCTGAAGAGAATATTCAAGAAAAAAGCAAAGAAGAATTAAAATTTGACATATTATCCAAGAAGCTTGACGAAACAAAGCAGGTATATTTAAAATGGCTACGCCATGAAGGTGTTTCGAACCGTAATGCTAAAGTTGATTTAGAATGGGCTAAACGATGGGTAATTAAGCGAGCCTATGTATTAGGATGGACCTCAAAATTGTTTGAGGAATTTGAAAGAGTTTATTGTGGGGATTCATATAGGAGAAATGGAGGATTAATAGAAAGAATAGGAAAGAAGTATCAATGGATTGCTTACTATGAATTGCTAGAATACCTATCTGGTAATTTGTACTTTAATGATAGAGGTTACGAAGATGTCGATGATAGTAAGTTTTGGGGACCATGGCAAATTGATGTCAGAGAAATGGATCCTACTTATTGGTTTGAGGCTAAAAAGAATATTAGTTATGATGACATAGTATATCGTTGGTGGAGGCCATACCATTTTAAATTTGATTCTGAGGATTTAGCGGAGCAAAAAAAATGGCTATGGGATGAAACGACATTGCCAGATTTTCAGAAGATTATTTGTACAACTGAACCGCAAACAGGGGTTCAATGGTTAACCTTGCGTTCCTTCTGTGATTGGAAAATAAAAGCTGTAATTGATGATGATAAACACGGAGAACCTGAACTATGGTACAGAATCAATACCTGTATAATCAACCGACGAGATTTTGAGGCATATGAGACTTTTTTTTCTGGCAGACGGTTAGGGAGCCCTGACTTAATTTATATACCGAATACAGGTAATCAGCGGTTTTGGGGAGAGTATCCCTGGCATCCATGCTATGATGATATCGCAGATTGGTCTGTAAAGGAAGTGTATGATAAAGGTCCAGAATGTGAATATCATGTTCCTCTATACGAGTATGAGTTTTCAACAAACAGCTTTGATCACATGGAGGATGAAAGCTCATCATTTTATATGCCTTCTAAAAAGATAATTAAGGAAATGGAGTTGATAAACAATAAAGAAAAACCTGGAGAATGGATGAAGGACAATGCCGTCGTTTTCAGAGATCCAGGTTTGGATATAAATACCCAGTCATGTGCCTTGTTTGTAAAGAAAGTTTTTTGCGAATGGCTGAAGGATAATGATTATGTATTAATATGGTTAATTGGCGGAGAAAAACAGTTGTTCACTTCGCATGTTACACACTTCTTTGGTCGATTAAACTATAACTGTTTATATTATATGGATGGCGAAGGAATTATTAAAGGTGAGACATGGACCGAACAGGAGCAACCGCGAGGAGATCAATAGTGTAATTTCTGTTAAATTAACTAAAGAAGGATAAAAAATGAGGATTAATGAACGTAGAGGGAGGGCATATGGATTGTAGAGGAAAAGAAAAAAGAGAACAAATAGTTAAAGAATATGATATTGTACCGATAATTCATGCAAAACTACTCAATGGTCAAACGAAGTATAGTGATGCTGCTTCTCCGATTACTGATCAATATTATATTTTTGAATGTATCCATAAAGTAACTGGCAAAAAGGAAATGATTCAATGTGGCATGGGAGCGGCAAAACATTTACTTGAATTGACTAATAATAATTCGCTTCCAATATTCAACTTGCTAAAAACGGATGGATCAACAAGAGGAAGCATTGGAGGAACAGGTAATTCAAAAACTAAATGGGATGAGATGGCAAAACAATTATACAATGCTATTATGATACTGATAGTTGATTGGAATGCGAAACCTGACACACCGTTATTTGACCTAAAGAAGGAAGCGGAAAAGTATAAGTACTGTGCTCCAAAGTTGTGGAGGATAGAAAAGGTAAATAATATAATTGCAAAGGATTTTAGGAAGAGGAAATTGAGTGAAATTTTAGATGATTTGAAAAAAGATAATGATATTAAAGAATATAAATTTGACTTGCTTGATGCGGAATTGAAGGCAAACGAAATCTTATCAAATTTTTAGTATGATTTGGGACAAATTAAAAGATAAAAAGTAGTAAAGTACTCACAAGTACTACATGGCGAAACAAATACTTTCGCCATGTAGTATCAAACTTCCGTCCCACCGCATGTGGAGTGTGTGGTCTTGATGACGAGGAAGGACAGCTGAAAGGCTGATTTACTGGGGTTTTAGCGTAAATAGAGGAAACGGCAAGACTGGTTATGATACTGGTCTTGCCGTTCTTTTGTTGTTCGGAAATATATCCAGTGATGAAAAATATAGTCCACTCAAGGCTCGGCAACGTGTGGGAATATGTCCACTGATGTAATTGAGGGTTCCTATGTTTAAATTTATTTTATAAAAGATGTAAAAGAATATCTAAGTTACTTTGTAGGCACTTTTATGCTATAATAAAACTATCCACTATAACACCAGACTTTTTTGCCGTGGTATGATAAACATGAATATATGACTGGAGGTGTTTGCTATTCAAACATATAAAACAGCACAAGTGGCAAAAATAGTTGGAATTCATCCTAACACTGTTCGTCTCTACGAAGATCTGAAACTTATTCCAAAACCAGAGCGTAAAGCAAATGGTTATCGGATTTTTACCGACTTACACATTGATATTATTAAACTTGCACGCATTGCTTTCCAAATAGAGATCTTACAAAATGGGCTTCGTAAAAAGATCGTAAATATGGTCAAGGTTGCTGCTTCTGGAGATTATGATACCGCACTTTCTATAACAGATGAATATTTGCTTCAAGTAAAACACGAAAAGGAAAATGCGAAAGAGGCGATAGCTATTGTAAAACAAATACTGTCCAACAATTCTATGCCTGGCAAACTACTGCTAAAGAGAAACGAAACCGCAAAGCTATTGCAGATTTCCATGGATACCCTACGAAATTGGGAGATGAATGGTTTGCTTACAATAAAACGTAGGGCAAATGGGTATCGCGTATACACAGGAGAAGATATTGATAAGCTAAAGATTATCCGCTCACTGCGTTGTGCTAATTATTCATTGGAAGCTATATTGAATATGCTACGGTTGCTTTCGATTAATCCAGATACCGATATTGAGCAAGCATTAGATACTCCTAAGCCGAATGATGAGATAATCATTTCTGTCTATGACAAATTGCTTACTTCACTGACATTGGCAGAAAAGAATGCAAAAACTATAAAGATTATGTTATTAGAGATGAAAACAAGATATTAAACCCTCCACTTTACCACCAACCTTTTTATTGGTGGTATTCTTATATTATCAATAAAAAGGAGGATTTCAAATGGATGATGTAATCAAAGTTGAGCAGCTTACCAAAACCTATGGCAAGCTGTTTGCTGTGGACAAAATAAGTCTATCCGTAGGCCGTGGTAAAGTATTCGGATTGCTCGGAGCTAACGGTGCAGGGAAAAGCACTACGATTGAGTGCATCTTAGGAACGAAGACCGCCGATGACGGAACGGCTTCAATCTTAGGATTAAACCCGAAAAAAGATCGAAAAAAGCTCTTTCAGAGAGTTGGCGTTCAGTTTCAGGAGGCCAATTATCAGGAGAAAATTACAGTTAGAGAACTTTGCGAAGTAACGGCTTGCCTGTACAAAAACGCCGCCGATTACCACAGCTTGCTACAGAAATTCGGAATCAAGGACAAAGCAAAGAATCTTGTGAACGAATTGTCCGGCGGAGAGCGCCAGCGGCTCTTTATTATCCTTGCTCTCATCCCTAATCCCGAAGTTGTATTTTTAGATGAGTTAACGACGGGGCTTGATGCAAGGGCAAGGCGCGATGTTTGGAAAAGTCTTTCCGAACTGAAAGCAAAGGGGCTAACCATACTGTTGACTTCTCATTTCATGGATGAAGTCGAAGTGTTATGCGATGAAATATGTATCCTGAAACGCGGAAAAATCGTGTTTTACGGAACAGTGGAAGAAGCCATAAAATCAAGTCCCCACGAGAAATTCGAGGACGCTTATCTTTGGTATACGGACGAGGAGGAAATTGGATGAAATCATTTACTACAATGCTTAAAACAGAACTGAAGCTGTCCCTTCGAGGAATGGATATGTTTATTTTTGCAATTTGTATGCCCATTGTGGTATTGGTAATTATCGGCATCATTTACGGTAGCAAGCCAGCATTCGACGGTGCAGATTACACCTTTTTGCAGCAGTCTTTTGGGGCACTAGTCGCCATTGCTATATGTGCTGGTGGCGTGATGGGTTTGCCGCTGGTCGTATCGGATTACCGCAGCAAAAAGATACTCAAGCGATTTAAGGTAACACCGGTAAGCCCCGTAATGATTTTGATGGTGCAGGTAGCAATCTACGCCATCTATGCGATTGCATCGCTTATACTACTTTACTTGACTGCAAGGATTTTCTTTGGACTTACGCTGTCTGGATCATGGCTGCATTTTGTGGGTGGCTACTTTCTGGTGATGTTATCCATGTTCAGCATCGGAATGATGGTCGGGGGTATTGCACCCAACAGCAAAATCGCAGGTGTGCTGGCAAGCGTTCTGTACTTTCCCATGCTAATTTTCTCAGGTGCAACCCTGCCCTACGAGGTCATGCCGACTGCCCTCCAAAGGGTGGCTGATGTCTTACCATTGACGCAGGGAATTAAGCTTCTGAAATCTGCGTCGCTCGGATTGCCTGTAGACAATATGGTGCTGCCAATTATCGTAATGACCGGTCTTGCAGTTATTTGCATCAGCGTTTCCATTAAACGATTCAAATGGGAATAAAAAAGTCTAAGTTTCGTGTTCTATCTTTCGGTTATGCTGATATATGGAATTACGGTTGCTTAAAAGAGATATTACATCATTGAAAATGATTGTTGAAAATTTAAAAGGTATTTAAAATAATACTAAATATATAATAAAAAGTACTATAATTTCTATTTAAAAGTAATTAAGATTGAGCATAATATGTTTGAATTTTCAAAAAAAATAAATTTGACATTCTTTGTGAAACTTTTTGACATTCTTTTTGCCAGCTTACAACAAAGGAGGTAAGGTAGGAATGATGATTACAAGTACAAAGAGGTCGCAAAGCAGGAGGATTTCGACAGATTATAATAGATGAATTTTAAAATTTCAAAACGTATTGCTATTGTGCTGACAAATGAGTATAATATAAGTGAAAGAAAAATCAATGCGTTTTTGAAAGGAGCGATATTATGGCAGCAAAATCAGCAAACCTTTATGCCAGAATTGAACCAGAGGTAAAGGAACAGGCAGAGGGCATTCTTTCC
>JAVBLX010000126.1:0-19030 GCA_031553075.1 Acetivibrio sp. | reverse complement strand
AGGAGTGCCGAAAGAACTTAGGCTTTAAAAATTTGCGTTACCCCCACAAAAAGCTATTGTTTGAGCATCAATGAGTATAACATACCAATGTACTCAAGTGCGAGTTATAGTTTTTGTGGGGGTGCCCTTAGCACATTTTTAAAGCCTTAGTTCTTTCGGTGCTTCTACGCTAGCCAGAAATCTTTCGCATGCAAGCCGTTTTCGAAGGAAGCCGTTCCTGGGGGGCAGTTATCCACCCGCTCTTTCGGCGTCCGCAACCTACCTTTCAGGAGCGTCCTCTTAGCCACTAAACACAAAATTACGAACCAAGAAAGTTGCTGAAAAGAGAAAAGAGAGATGGATATTTGCAAAAGAAAAAACCTTGGGAGTTTTATTTGACAAAAATGTATGGGTTGTGTTAAAATATCGTTAACATGTAAAAAGAAGACGTGAAAATCATAGAAAACGAGGGGCTTTTGATTAATATCAGGAGTAGACTCATTCTTCAAAAAATTGTAGTACTGCGTTGTCAGAAGAAATAAATCTACTCCTAAAAATTTATAACTTATATGTAGTATCTTAGTTATAATACAAATTTTCAGAAGGATAAGTTGGATCACAAGTATTGATAATACCCAGCTTGCGTAATAATTGCTCATCCTCCGGATTGAGCATTACCGTACAGTGAGCCTGAATACCCTTTAGCTCCGAAAGCATATCCGTAGCTCTTTGTGCCTCTTCATTTGTAATGGCACATATGCTTAAAGCGATTAACACCTCATTTGCATTTAAAGAAGTAATTTTATTATGAAGCTCGTCCCTTTTTAGCTTTTTAATCGTCTCCAATGTTTCTGGGGAAAGGAGCAGTGCTTCATCAGGGATGCCGGCAAGGTATTTGATAGCGTTTAAGATGGCAGCAGAGCAGCAGTCCATCAAATCAGAACCGCGTCCGGTAATGAAAGTGCCATCCCGCATTTCAAAAGCAATAACAGCAGCATTTTCCAGTTCCAGCTGAGTTGCATAATCTCTGGCTGGAGTAACACAGGGACGGTCATGGGGCCAGAGATCCACTTCCTTTAGGATCAGCTTCATACGGCGGACGATATCTTCGTCAACCAGGCCTTTTTTAAAATCACATAGAATAAACAGATAACGGCGGATGATTTCCTGGAGACAGGCTTCCCGGACTACATCATCATCAATGATGCCAAAGCCAACTCGGTTTACACCCATATCGGTAGGAGATTGGTACATGGATTCCTCGCCGGTTATCTTTTCGATAATTCGCTTAATGACTGGGAACATTTCCAGGTCACGATTGTAGTTAACGGCAACCTCCTGATATTTGTCATAATGGAAATAGTCCATCATGTTAACATCCTTAAGGTCTACGGTGGCTGCTTCGTAAGCTACATTAAGCGGGTGCTTTAAAGGCACATTCCATACCGGGAAGGTTTCAAATTTGGAATAGGAAGAGGAAAAGCCCTGAAGATGCTCGTGATAGAGCTGACTTAAGCAGGTTGCCAGCTTTCCGCTTCCGGGACCGGGAGCCGTCACCACTACGATCGGTTTGGTAGTAGGGATATAAGGATTGCTGCCATATCCATCTTCACTTACAATGGTGTCCACCTCAGACGGGTATCCGGCGATGGGACCATGGGTATAGACTTTGATGTCTCTGCGCTCCAGCTTGTTGATAAAAACAGTGGCAGAAGGCTGGTTCGTATATCGGGTAAGGACTACACTGTTGACGGAAAGTCCGTATTGACGTAAGTCATCGATTAATCGGAAGACTTCCATATCATAGGTGATTCCGAAATCACCACGGATTTTGTTTCGCTCGATATCACCAGCATAGACGCAGATAATGATTTCTGTCTTATCCTTTAGCTTTTGCAAAAGTTTAATTTTGGCATCTTCGTCAAAGCCGGGAAGACAACGGGCAGCATGTTTGTCACCAATGAGTTTTCCGCCAAATTCGAGATATAGTTTTTCACATTGATTTACCCGCTCTAAAATATACTTTGACTGCTCATTTATGTAGCGTTCCGGGTCAAAACCTTGTTTCATCTTGTACTCCATTCTGCTGCATGTGGCTGAAACCACGCTACAGCTTCACTATTGTATTAAAAATTTGTTACCAAAGTATAGTATAGCACATTTATGGCACCTAGTTCAATTAAGATAGACAAGAAAACATGTAAAAATTCTGGGAAGAGACCTGTTTATGTTTTTAAGCAGGAGAGGGAGGCAAGATGAATAAGAAACCTGCCATGCTGGTTGTAGATGATATGGAAGTCAACCGGATGTTAATTCAACGCGCATTTTGTGATAATTATGAGATTTTGCAGGCGCAGGACGGTGAAGAGGCCCTGGATCTGATGCATGTATGGAAGGACAAGTTATCGGTAGTTCTTCTGGATATTGTTATGCCTAACATGGATGGACTTACCATGTTGGAAAAAGTACAAAAGGACGAAGAACTGAGAGAAATCCCTGTTATTGTTATCACCGCAGACCGTGATGAGGATAACGAAATTAAAGCTCTGGATTTGGGGGCTGTGGATATGCTCAAAAAGCCATATGATATGCGGGTAATGCAAAAACGGATTTCCAATGCGGTAGTACGCCGGGAAATGCTTCGGATAAAAGAACAGAATATGCAACTCAAAATGCGTGTGGATATTGATGAGCGGTATCGTATTATGCAAGAGCAAACCAATACAATTTTACTGGAAACCAATTCTAATCTACACGTAAAATATCTTTCTGACAGTATTTCGACGCAGATTAAAGGGGATTATCAGGAGTTTGCCAATCTTTTCTGGAAGTGGGACGAGGAAAACTTAATTTATGAGGAAGATAGGAAGGGCTTTAAAAAGTTTTTAAAGAATATTGCGGTTGCCAAAAAGGGAACGACCAAGATACATACCCTTCGTTTTTGTACGGTGAAGGAAGAATGGGAATGGTATAAAATGGTAGCAACCGTTGTGGAAGGACAAAAATCAGGCAACGACCGAATCGTAGTTACTCTTAACAATGTAAATGACGAAATTTTAGCATTGGAAAAAATTCGTTATCAGGCTAAGTTTGATGCACTTACCAAGCTTTATAATAAAAATACTTTTTATCATGAAACCAGAAAAATATTAAAAAAACATCCCAAGGAGAGCTATGCTCTGATACGGATGGATATTGAACGGTTTAAGGTAATCAATGACTTGTTTGGAATGGATAAGGGGGATGAGCTGTTACAATACATGGCCGATGTGATTCATTCTACCTGTAAGGGGCAAGGTGTCTATGGAAGACTGGAATCAGATAATTTTGCAATCTGTATTCCTTATAGAGGAGAAGTAACCCTGGCAGAAATCTGGAACCGGGTAGGAAAAAGTGTTATGGCATTCCCTCTTCGGTTTGAAATGGTGTTGGATATGGGTGTGTACATTATTACGGAGCCGAATCTTTCGATTGATCTTATGTGTGACCGGGCCAAGCTGGCATTGGATACAATCAAAGGAAATTATTTAAAAAATTACGTTGTATATGATGAAATATTGCGAGATTCCATACTTCAGGAACAGGTAATTGTCAATGAAATGGATGGTGCATTAAGCCAGGAACAATTCCAGGTCTATGTACAACCCAAATACGATCTTGACACTTCAAAGCCGGTAGGCGCTGAGGCATTGGTTAGATGGATGCATCCTGGTAAGGGGATGATTTCACCAGGTATTTTCATTAGTATTTTTGAAAAGAATGGCTTTATTTCCCGTCTGGATCATTATGTATGGGAAAAAACCTGTCAGTTTTTAAAGGAATGTATAGACGAAAATCTTAATGTGCAACCTATTTCTGTAAATGTTTCCAGAATAGACTTGTACAATCCACGGTTAGCGGAGGACCTGGAGGAATTGGTGAAGCAATATGAACTTTCTCCTTCTTTGCTGGAACTGGAAATTACAGAAAGTGCCTATATGGAAAACCCGGAGCAGCTTCTTATCGCCATGGGAGAGCTGCAGAAAAAAGGCTTTGTTATTTTAATGGATGACTTTGGCAGCGGTTATTCATCACTTAATATGTTAAAAAATGTACCGGTTGATGTTCTGAAAGTAGATATGGAATTTTTACGCGGAGAGGATAATGCAGGAAAAGGCAGAAAAATATTAAAGTCGATTGTGAATATGTCAAAGGATGTGGATCTGCCGACTATTATTGAAGGAGTGGAGACAGAAGAGCAGGTGGAGTTCTTAAAGGACATTGGTTGTACCCAGGTTCAGGGGTATTTTTATGCACGTCCAATGCCTCTGTCAGAATACCGAAAACTTTTAATGGAGTAGCTCTTTAGCGTGTTAAATTGAAAAAATAATAGTGAGTTTTGTAAAATAGGATGGTAAAAGAAAAAAAAACGTGATATAATAATATTTCGGAATACCGATAAAGACTATTTTTGGAAAAGGTCATTCTTTAGGGGAAAAGAAGAGTGGCGTTTTCCATTTGAGACGGTATGAAAGATTCAGAAAGGATGAGGATATTACAATGAAGAATATTGTAGTAATAGGAGCAGGGTATGCTGGCGTCTTGACCGCTAAAAAACTTGCAAAACGATTCAAGAAAAATCAAGAGGTAAGAATTTCGATTATTGACAAGCACCCTTACCACACCATGTTAACGGAGCTCCATGAAGTGGCGGCTAACCGGGTAGATGAAGACAGCATTAAGATGAATCTGAATAAGATTTTTGCAGGTCGTAAGGTTGATGTAATATTAGACACGGTTACGGAAATCCACTTTGACACGAAGGTCATTAACGGCGAGGCGGGCGAATATAAATATGACTATCTTGTACTTGCAGCAGGTTCTAAGCCAACTTATTTTGGCGTACCGGGTGCAGAGGAATTTACTTATACACTATGGTCTTATGATGATGCAATTGATTTGAAAATCAGGATTGAGGATGTATTCCGTAAAGCAGCCTGTGAGACAAATCTGGAAAAGAAAAAAGAGCTGTTAACCTTCTATGTAGTAGGAGCTGGTTTTACCGGTGTAGAGATGGCTGGTGAGCTGGCAGAGTACGCACCTTTTTTGTGTGAAAAATTTGACGTTCCAAGAGATATGGTTAAAATTGTGGATGTGGATGGACTGCCAAGAACCGTACCGATTTTACCAGAAAAGCTTTCTGGCAAAGTAGAAAAGCGTCTGACTAAAATGGGTGTTGATGTAGTGATGAACACCAGCGTAGTTGGCGTTGGCGAAAACTTCATTGAATTAAAGCAGGGTGACAAGGTACGCAAAGAGGTTGCAGGAACCGTTATTTGGACCGCTGGTATTGAAAGTGCAGAAGTTACCACCAAGGCTGCTAAGGAATTGACTTCACAGGGCAGAGGAAGAATCCAGGTGGATCAGTATCTTCGTTCCGTTGACCATGAAGATGTATATGTTGTTGGTGACAACATGATGTATATTCCAGAAGGAGAAGAAAGACCAGTTCCTCAGATGGTGGAAAACTGTGAACAAAGTGCCGATGTGGCAGCACATAATATTGTTTCAGCAATTACCAATGGAAAAATGGAAAGCTATAAACCTGCATTCCATGGTGTCATGGTTTGTGTAGGAGGACGTTATGGTGTGGCTCATGTAGGCCTTCCAAACTTTATGTTTAGCTTACCTTCCTTCCTGGCAATGTTTGCAAAGCATTTTATTAATGTGATTTACTTTATCCAGGTATTAGGCTGGAATAAGATATTTAATTATGTAAGACATGAATTCTTTACCATTCGTAACTGCCGAAGCTTCCTGGGAGGACATTTCTCCAATCGGACCCCAAGCTTCCTATTAGTGCCTTTGCGTTTCTGGCTGGGTGCAGTATGGTTATTTGAAGGGATTCATAAGATTGTAGAGGGATGGTTTGATGCACCAAAGCTGACCGGATTTTTTGGAGGAGCTGCCGGATGGTATGACAGCATTATTAATGGTGTTTCTGCAGCAGCAGGGGCCGTAGCGGATGCCGCTGCTGGTGCAACAGGTGCAGCTGAGGCCGCAGTGGATGCAGTAGCCAGTGCAACAGGTGCTGCCGATGCAGCAGGAGCAGCCGTAGATGCCGTAGCCAGTGCGTCAGGAGCAGCTGGCGGTGTAGTTGACGCTGTGGTTGGAGCCGTTTCTCAAGGCGTTTGTATTTTCAATGTTAAAATTTTAGGCTTATTTGATATGATTTTTGTTTCTGGTAAGAGCATTGAAGCTTCTGCAATGGGTGATTATGCATTTAAACTCAATGTGCCATTAATGAACTGGTTTGTAGATAGCTTTATATTATCCAGTGATAGTATGCAAATATTTATGCAGGTTATGATTGTAGTAATGGAAATCTGCATTGGACTTGCCTTGATGGGCGGACTTCTTACTTCACCAGCAGCGGCAGTTTCCATTATCCTTCAGTTTATGTTTGTTTGTACAACCGGACTATATTTAAATACATTCTGGATGATTTTTGCCGGAATAGCCGTACTGATTGGCGGCGGAAGAACCCTTGGTCTGGATTACTATTTCATGCCATGGCTGAAAAAACAATGGAAGAAGATTCCATTTGTAAGAAGGTGGTACATCTACAATGACTAATTCGTACCTGGATTTTGATGCTGCGTTTGCAAAGACGTCAGAGAATATTGACCATATCCTGACCACAGCACCATCCATTGTACGAAACTATACATTACATCTGGCACAGGCAAAAGGGAAATTTATCCGTACTTTTTCTCTACTTGCCTGTGCTATGAATGAGAAAAACCAGATTCATGAAGATGCCATTTCCTTTGCCAGTGCAATCGAAATTCTTCATCTGGCAACACTGGTACATGATGATGTAATGGATAATGCTGAGGTCAGACGTGGAATCGAGACCATACAGAAAAAGTTCGGAAGAAAAACAGCGGTTATCTGTGGTGATTACTTGTTAGCTTCCGCCTTAACCCAGATGATTTCCATAGAGAACAAGTATCGGGAAAACTATCTCCCCAATTATGTGGAACAAATCTGTATGGGAGAGTTAAGACAACATGTGAATAACGGTAATCTGGATTTGTCCGTTTATCGGTATTTAAGTATTATAAATGGAAAGACAGCTGCTTTATTTGAGGCTTCTTTCTATGGTGGAGCATTACTTTGTGAAAAAGATGAAAAACGGTTAAAGCTTTACCGGAGACTGGGACGTTATATAGGCGTTATTTTTCAGCTAACGGATGACTGTATTGATTTTGAAGAGGACGAAGTAACAGCCATGAAAAATGTTCAGTCAGATTACGAACAGGGAGTGATTACATTACCTTTGATTTATGCCTTCGAACAGGATACTCCTTTGAAGGAAAAGGCAAAGGAAGGAACCCTTACCCGTAAGGAAATTAATCAATCGGTAAAGAAAACGGGTGGTCTGGACTTTACCAGGGGAATTGCCAAACGATACTTTAACAAGGGGATGGCAATTATTAAGGAGCTTTCTCTTGCCCCGGAAAAGGAAACGCAGTTGACCAGGATACTGGAAAAAGCTTATTATGGATTGAAAGGGAAATAAGTTATAGCATGGAATGGATGAAAAAAAGGGATGTTTTTATTATAATCGGATTGCTGATTTTGGCTGGGGTGGTTTTTGTGATATATAATCAGTTTACGAAGAACCAATTAGCCAAAGCAGAAATATATTATGAATCAGAACTGGTAAAGACGATTTCCCTAAAACATGCAAAAGATGAAACATTTACATTACCTCAGGATGACCATGTGGTATTCCATCTTTTTTCGGATGGTAGTATCTGTTTTGAAGAATCCGACTGTCCGGATAAAGTCTGTATTCGATCTGGCAGGCTGCGCCATGTAGGGCAGACAGCAGCATGTCTTCCTAATAAGTTTATAATTAAAATCGTTCCAGATAAAGATTATTCGGAAGAAAGTGTTGATTTGATAGGATAAAGTGAAAGAAAATTTCACTCCCCTGATATATATTTGCGTGAAAGCGTACAGATGGGAGCCAAAACGATGAGGCAGGATAAAAATAAAACAAGACAGCTGGTTTTGACGGCGATGCTTTTTGCCACAGCCATTGTGTTTTCCATTGTGGAGAGTATGATTCCAATGCCTCTCCCGGTTCCAGGGGTAAAATTTGGATTATCTAATATTGTAGTTATGTATGCGCTGCTCTTTATGAATCGAAAATCGGCCTTGGCAATCGCCATACTGAAGGGGATTTTTTCGGCAATGACCAGAGGCGCAGTAGCAGGGCTGTTAAGCCTTACTGGCGGGCTTTTTTCAATTATCATTATGATTATTTTAATGATGATTTTAAAGGAAAAAGGGACATACTTCATTTATAGTATGTTTGGAGCCGTATTTCATAATGTTGGACAGTTTGTTGCGATTTCTCTTATTTACACCAACATAGCTTTGTGGTATTATTTGCCTGTGCTCATGGTAGCAGGAATTGCAGCAGGAATTGTAACAAGTGTTTTACTTAAGTTTATTTTACCGGCTCTTCAAAGACTCGGTTTAAAATAAAAAATATTTTTATACTATGGAGGTATATTATGAAAAAAAGAATTTCATTGGTACTTAGCTTACTTTTAGTAGTAGCTATGGTAGCTGGATGTTCATCAAACAAACCAGCTCCAGCACCAGAAACCACACCAACACAGGAAGCTCCAGCTGAGGAAACTCCTGCTGTTGAACCAGAAGCTCCAGCAGAACCAGAAGCTCCAGCAGCAAGCGGTGGAGTAAAAACTGGTCTTGGAATTACAACCAACATTAGCGGTTCTAAAGATGCTTCTGCAGATGCAGACGGATTAGCTCAGATTTATTCCACGATTGCAGCGGTAACCGTTGATTCTAATGGTGTAATCACAAACTGCGTAATCGATGCAGCTCAGTCAAAAATCAATTTTGCTGCAGATGGTAAACTGGTAAGTGCGTTAGATTCCACATTCAAAACCAAAAATGAATTAGGTGAAGAATATGGTATGAAGGGTGCTTCTTCGATCGGCAAAGAATGGAATGAACAGGCAGCTGCATTCGCACAGTATGTAATTGGAAAAACAGCTGACGAAGTTGCTGGAATCGCTGTAAGCGAAGGATATTCAGCAGATACTGACCTTTTAGCATCTGTAACAGTTCACATCACAGACTTTATGAGTGCAGTTCAGAAAGCAGCCGCTAATGCAGCTGATCTTGGTGCTCAGTCTGGAGATAAGTTAGGTCTTGCAGTAAGCACAAATATGTCTAAATCTACAGACGCTTCTGCAGATGCAGATGGATTGGCTCAGGCATACTCTACCTACGTTGTAACTACTGTTTCTGCAGATGGCAAAATTACAAGCTGTGTAATCGATGCTTCTCAGGGAAATGTTAACTTTGATACAACTGGTAAAGTTACCAGTGATTTAGCAACCGTTGTACAGACCAAGAATGAACTTGGTGAAGGATATGGTATGAAGGGTGCTTCTTCCATTGGTAAAGAATGGAATGAGCAGGCTGCTGCATTTGCACAGTATGTAACTGGCAAATCTGCAGATGAAGTAAGCGGCATCGCAATCAGCGAAGGATATCCAGCTGATACAGATCTTTTAGCTTCTGTAACCGTTCATATTACAGATTTCGTTTCTAACGTTGCAAAAGCAGTTGCAAATGCACAGTAATTTCGATATACTGTAAATGATAATTAAGAGAGCATGCTTCTTGTATGCTCTCTTTTTTGGGGTTTTTTCCTGTATTAGTTTGGATGAGAAAATTTGTGTTGAAGCGTAGATGGGAGCTAAGTTAAAATGAAAATGAAAAATAGTTTCAGGAGAATGACAACCTTGGTTTTGGCAATTGTACTGGGACTTACAGGTTGTAAGATGAATGTGACACCGGATACTGATTTACAGAGATATGATGCGCAGTTTCTAACTCTTTTTGATACAGTGACCACAATTGTGGGATATGCGAAAGATAAAGAGACCTTTTCGGAGCAGGTGAATAAGCTTCATGCTGAACTGGAAACATATCATGAACTGTATGATATTTATAACGACTATGATGGGGTCAATAATGTTAAGACCATTAATGATAATGCAGGTATTGTGCCAGTAAAGGTAGACCAGAAGATTATTGACCTGCTTAAGCTAGGGAAAGAAATGTATGATGTATCCAAGGGTGAAATCAACATTGCATATGGCAGTGTGCTGGTAATCTGGCATGACGATCGGACCGCTGCGCTTGACGACCCGGAGAATGGCAAGGTTCCTTCCTTAGAGGAGCTGAAAGCAGCGGAACCGCATACAGACATTAATAAAATGATTATCGATGAAGAGGCTTCCACTGTTTTTTTGGAAGACCCGGAAATGAGTCTGGATGTAGGGTCACTTGGTAAAGGTTATGCAGTAGAGCGCATTACCGATTATGCCAGAGAAAATGGCATGATGAGTCTTTTGATTAGCGTAGGTGGTAATATTTCAGGAATTGGGACTCGTGGAGATGGTGCAGACTGGAAGGTTGGTATCCAGGATCCCGATTCAGACAGCGAGAAGGCTTATGTAAAGAAGGTAACAATTTTAGACAAGTCTCTGGTGACGAGTGGAAATTATCAGAGATTTTATATGGTAGATGGGAAGAAGTATCATCATCTCATTGACCCGGATACCCTTATGCCTTCCGCTTATTTTGCGTCTGTTTCCATCCTGACTCCACGCTCAGGAGTTGCAGACGGACTGTCTACGGCAGTATACAATATGGATTTTGAATCAGGACAGGCTTTTGTGGAGAGTCTTCCGGATACAGAGTGTATGTGGATCTATAATGATGGTACTATTAAATACTCCTCAGGGTTTGAGAAATACCTTGCAGAGTAGCTTGGAGATATTCGTTGCAGATTAGGTGATGTCACGGTATAATTGAGTGAATGAATTTGTTTAGAAAGGGTCTGTGCTTTGATGAATCAATGGAAAAAAGCCCCGGCAGTCGGACTGCTTTTGGGTATATGTATACTTATGCTGGGACTACCCGGCTGCGGGGAAGGAAAACGAGCAAAAGAAAGCTATGAAAAGGGACTGGAATATTTAAAAGCAGAGGAATACTCGGAAGCAAGACAGGTATTTAAAGAAGCTGTCCTGGATAAAGACAACAAAAAAACGGTAACCGCCAATAAAAAGGCATATTATGGTACGGGAGTAGCAGCTTTTTATCTGGGGGATTACTCTGAAGCAGAGGACAATTTTAGTAAAGCCTTAGAAATTGAATATTTGCCAGAATGGAACATCGAAATACTAAAATACCAGCTGGACACCCAGATGAACCAGAAGGAATATGAAGCAGCATTGGAAACGGTTAAAAAGGCACGGGAGGAAGAGGAAAAGGATTTTGCCCTCTTTTGGAAGGAATATTTCCTAAAAACCAAATGTGAAAGTGCCAAGGATGCAGAAGAATTTCTTTATGAAGGGTTGAAAATAAAAGGCTTTGGGATGTCTTACCAATTTGACCATGCCAAAATTTATTATTATCTGGGAAATCTTACGAAAGCCCAGGAAGGTATGGAAGATGCATTGAAGAAGGAAAAATGGGAAAGCTATTACTATTTAGGGTCTATTTGTGAAGACCGGGACGAATATGAAGCAGCCCTTGAACAATATAAACAATATTTGGGAAAATACAAGGAAGCTCCAGGGGAAATGACAGGCTTTGTCTTTAATAAAATGGGATATTGTTATGAACAGCTGGGAGAACGGGAGCAGGCTCTAAAGATATATGAAGAAGGCATTCTGTTTGGTCAGAAGGAATCTGTTTGGGATAAAAGCTTTTTACAGGAACTGAAATTTAATGAAATAACTGCTTTGGAGAAGGAATACAAGTTTGAGGAGGCTTCGGAGAAGTGTGAAGCCTATTTAAAAGAATATCCAGAGGATAAAGTTATGAAGCGGGAATATGAATTCTTAAAAACCAGATAGAAAGGTGTTGGTTTCCGGTTTATCTTGAAACGGCAGGTTAAATTTATAGTAAGAGCGTGAGCGGAAAGGGACAATATGGCTGAAATGCATGAAATAAAAGACGTAGAAGAGAAAATTATTCTGGTAGGAATTGCCCTTCAGGATAAGGACGATACGGAAGAGTCTTTGGACGAGCTGGAGGAACTGGCGAAAACCGCTGGTGCCATAACCGTAGCAAAGGTGATTCAAAAAAGAGAAGCGCCCCATCCAGGAACCTATATTGGAAAAGGGAAAATCCAGGAAATAAAAGATTTGATTTGGGAACTGGATGCAACCGGAGTGGTCTGTGATGATGAATTGTCACCAGTCCAGCTCAAGAATCTGGAAAATGAACTGGATATAAAAGTCATTGACCGTACGGTTATGATATTGGAAATATTTGCCCAGCGTGCTTCCACCAAAGAAGGTAAAATTCAGGTTGAGTTAGCCCAGTTAAAATATCGTTCCTCCCGACTGGTAGGCTTAGGAAAATCCTTATCTCGTTTAGGTGGCGGAGCAGTAGGAATCGGGGCCAAAGGTCCTGGTGAAAAGAAGCTGGAGATGGATCGCCGTTTAATTAAGGATCGGATTACTCAGTTAAGCCGGGAGCTGGAAGAGGTAAAGCAATCCAGAGAAACCACAAGAAAACAGCGCAGTAAAAATCCTGTGCCGGTGATTGCCATTGTAGGCTATACCAATGCAGGAAAGTCTACCTTACTAAACAAGCTGACCAAGGCCGGCGTGCTGGAGGAGGATAAGCTGTTCGCAACACTGGATCCCACTACCCGCAATCTGGAACTGGAAAGTGGGCAACAGATATTACTTACCGATACGGTCGGTTTTATCCGTAAACTACCCCATCATTTAATCAATGCTTTTCGCTCCACGTTAGAGGAAGCAAAATATGCCGACATTATTATTCATGTGGTGGACAGCTCGAATGAGACGGTTTACAATCAGATGCATGTGGTGTATGAGACTTTGAAGGATCTGGATGTGAAGGATAAGGTTATTATCACCGCTTTTAATAAGCAGGACAAGCTGGAAGCAGAACAAATATTAAAGGATTTTAATGCAGACCGGACGGTAAAGATTTCTGCCAAAACGGGAGAAGGTCTGGATGCACTGCTGGACAACATTGAAGATATTTTAAAGGAACAAAAGGTATACATTGAAAAAGTGTATCCTTATGATGAAGCAGGAAAGATTCAATTAATTCGTAAATATGGACAGTTGCTTGAGGAAGAATATCAGGAAGGTGGTATTTTTGTTAAAGCATATGTACCCAAGGAAGTATATTTAGGGCTATAGGTGTATATGTTTCGGATTGCAAGCAGTAAATTTGGGATGATAAGAAATATATTTAGGAAGATAGGAGGGATAGATTATGAGCTTAGCAGATAGAATTTTTATTAATATGTGCCGAGATATCTTAGACAATGGAACCAGCACAGAAGGAGAAAAGGTGCGTCCTAAGTGGGATGACGGAACGCCGGCCTATACCATTAAGAAGTTTGGTGTGGTAAACCGCTATGATTTATCCAAAGAGTTCCCTTTATTGACCCTGAGAAAGACGGCGCTCAAAAGTGCCACGGATGAAATTTTATGGATTTGGCAGCAAAAATCAAATAACATTCACGATCTTCACAGCCATATCTGGGATGAGTGGGCTGATGCGGATGGGCTCATTGGAAAAGCCTATGGCTATCAGATGAGTGTTAAGCATCAATATAAGGAAGGCATGATGGATCAGGTTGACAGGGTGCTTTATGATTTGAAAAATAATCCGTTCAGCCGGAGAATAATGACCAATATTTACGTGCATCAGGATCTCCATGAGATGAATCTATATCCATGTGCATACAGTATGACCTTTAATGTTACCCAGAAAAAGGGTGATGATAAGCTGACTTTGAATGCAGTTTTAAATCAACGGTCACAAGATGTGCTGGCAGCGAATAATTGGAATGTGGTGCAGTATTCGGTGCTGTTGCATATGATGGCTCAAGCCTCAGATATGAAGGTGGGCGAATTAGTTCATGTGATTGCGGATGCCCATATCTATGATCGCCATATTCCCATTATCGAGGAGCTGATTAGTCGGCCATGCTACGATGCGCCTGACTTTTGGCTGAATCCGGAAATAAAAGATTTTTATCAATTTACCAGAAACGATGTAAAGGTAGAAAACTATGTAACTGGGGAACAGGTAACCAACATCCCAATTGCTATATAGAATAAGGGAAAAGAGGAAGGAGAAGAGTGATAATGAATCTAATCGTTGCAGTCGATAAAAACTGGGGAATTGGCTACCAGAATAAATTATTGGTGAGTATTCCGGCAGATATGCGTTTTTTTCGCAGTGAAACCACAGGAAAAGTAGTGGTTATGGGACGAAAAACCTTGGAAAGCTTTCCCAACGGACAGCCTCTTAAAAATCGGGTAAATATTGTTATTACCAAAAAGGAAATGGATATTCCCGGGGTGATTGCCGTACATAGCATGGAAGAAGCATTGGAAGCAGTAAAGGCTTACCCGGCAGAGGATATTTATGTAATCGGTGGAGCCAGCATTTATGAACAGATGCTGCCTTATTGTGATACAGCATATGTAACTAAAATTGATTTTGCTTATTCAGCAGATGCACATTTTCCAAATCTGGACGAGAAAGAAGAGTGGGTGCTGGCGGAAGAATCCGAGGAAGAAACATATTATGACTTGGAGTATCATTTTACGAAATATATTAAGAAGTCAGAGAAATAAATTTTGCGCCAGGCTGGTGTTTTGAAAAATCGTTGCGGTTTCAGTTTTTTGCTTGTGAATAGTATCAAAAAACTCAGTGAATGGCTACTCAATTTTATAAAAACCTTGAAAAATTTTTATTTAGAGGGTATCATATTTCTAGACTAAAATATAGATGAATACGATAATGCCTTGATTAAATAGTGCCTGAACACCATTTAAACTTGACTGGCGCGCTGTCCGACTGATAAACAGGTTGACGGACAGCACACTGGGAGGCCGGATGAGGAGGATTTTAGATGTTAGATATCAGATACGAAAAAACTACTTCACCAAAGGAAAAGCCGGGACCAGAAAACCCCCTGACCTTTGGAACGATATTTACGGATCATATGTTTATGATGAACTATGAAGAAGGAAAAGGCTGGTTTGATCCAAGAGTCGTTCCTTATCAGCCGATTTCCCTGGAGCCTTCTGCCATGGTATTTCACTATGGACAAGAAATGTTTGAAGGCTTGAAAGCATATCGGGCAAAGGATGGTGGAACCTTATTATTCCGCCCCAAGATGAATGCGGAACGTACCAATCGTACCAACAGCCGAATCTGCATTCCGGAAATTCCGGCTGAGGATTATGTTCAGGCTGTAAAGGCTGTCGTAAAGATGGATGAAGAGTGGGTTCCAGACAAACCGGGGACTTCTTTATATATTCGGCCATTTATCATTGCTACCGATGAATTTCTTGGTGTAAAGGCGTCCAGTACCTATTTATTCATGATTATTCTTTCACCTGTAGGGGCATATTATCCAGAAGGTCTTAATCCGGTTAAGATATGGATTGAAGATGAGTATGTGCGTGCTGTAGTAGGTGGAATTGGTGAAGCAAAGACTGGGGGAAACTATGTGGCATCGCTTCTGGCACAGGAAAAAGCCCACGAAGAAGGATATTCACAGGTTCTCTGGCTGGATGGTGTAGAACGCAAATATATTGAAGAAGTTGGCGCCATGAATATATTCTTTAAGATAAATGGCAAGGTGGTTACACCGATGCTGACGGGAAGTATACTTCCGGGAATCACGCGGGATTCTGTCATTGCATTATGTAAGCACTGGGGAATGGCGGTAGAGGAAAGACGCATTTCAGTGGATGAATTGTTGGCTGCAGCAAAGGATGGTTCCTTGGAAGAGGTATGGGGAACTGGAACGGCGGCGGTTATTTCACCAGTTGGACATCTTCGGTTTGGAGATGAAGTTATCCAGGTTAAGGATGGCGGCATTGGTGAAGTTAGCCAGAAGCTTTATAATACAGTAACTGGAATTCAGCTGGGTGACGTGAAGGATGAATTTGATTGGACGGTAGAGGTTTAATGGAACAAGCGAGAAAACCAGTAGCAGGTGATATATATCACCACTTTAAAGATAAAATGTATGAAGTTGTAACGATTGCGATTCATTCGGAAACAGAAGAAGAGATGGTTGTTTACCAACAGCTGTATGGAGAAGGCCTTACTTATGTGAGACCCTTATCCATGTTTTTAAGCCAGGTGGACAGTGAGAAGTACCCGGATGTAACCCAGAAGTACCGCTTTGAGCTGGTACCGGAAGTGAAAAAAGAGGAGCAGGTTGATGCCATTTTAATGGAGTATCTGGATGCAAGAGGTGCCCTGGAAAAGCTTATGGTATTGGATAAGACCGACGCCGTCCATTTAAACGACCGGATTATTACCAACATGTCCACTGCGGTGGATTTGGTGATAGAGGATGGCCCGATTGAGGAACGCTTAAGTCAGCTAAAAGAGTGCTTGCGTACAACGGCTTATTTTGAAGGGGCAAGACTTCGATAAAAAAATTAAGAACATATTTAAAGAATGCTGCATAGGATATATTTAACTGACCTTATTAGGATAATGGGAAGTATGTTAAAAAATTATATTCATGCAGTATTTTTTTCGGATAGCCGGAGAATATTTTGCACAATTGTTTTGGCGTTGGCCTTACTTGGGTGTGTCAAAAATGAGGAAAGGCTGCTGATTCGGGATTATATATCAGTATCCAGCAATCAGATAAAGGAAGAAAAAATCGCATATTTGACCTTTGATGATGGACCCTCCCAGGTGACAGAGGAGGTACTGGATATTTTAAAGGAAAATGATATCAAGGCAACTTTTTTTGTGATCGGGCAGCAGATTACAGAGGAACGTGTGCCCCTTCTGAGACGAATGGTGGAGGAAGGACATATCATTGGAATTCATACATATACCCATGATGCTAAAACCATATATTCTTCCGCAGATGCTTACATTGACGACGCCATGAGAACCGCAGAACGGATTTATCAGGTAACAAGTATAAAGCCCAAATATTATCGTTTTCCCTGGGGAAGTGTGAATATGTACCTGAAAGGGATTTTCGATACCGTAACCAGAAAAATGGAAGAACAGGGCTATGTGTACTATGACTGGAATGTGAGTGGAGAGGATTCGGTAGGCCACCCAACGAAAGAAAGTATCTTAAAAAATGTCACCAAAGATTATGTCCGATTTAAGGAGCCGATTATTCTTCTTCATGATTCCGCTATTAACGAAGTGACGGTAAGAGCCCTACCAGAAGTGATTGCACGCTTAAAGAAGGACAATTATCGATTTGAGACAATTGATGCACGAGAAAAACCTTATCAATATCCAAAAAAGTGATTGAAAAAAATGGTAAAATAAGGTATGATATAAGTGAGGTATAGTCTATTAGTCCTACAAAGGAAGGTGATATTATGGCAATACAATCAGTTAACAGTGGATTAAATCTGAATTACCAACAGCTTTCTTCCATGAAAAAGATTAACAGCGCTGCGGATGATGCGGCAGGATTAGCCATTGTAAATAAAATGCAGAGTCAATCCACTGGCTTAGACGCAGGTGCAAACAACGCAGCAGCCGGAAAAGATTTATTAAAGACAGCTGAGGGAGGTCTTTCAAGCATCAGTGACAGTCTCCAGAGAATGAAGGAATTGGCTGTTCAGGCCAGCAACGGTATTTATACCGCAGAAGACAAAGCTGTCATTCAGACGGAAATTGATCAGTTGAAAGAAGGCATTGCTTCTACCGCAAAGAATACAGAGTTTAACACCATAAAGGTTCTGGATGGAAGCATGGGTGACATGAAGCTGGCAACCAATCCAAATGGTACGGGAAGCAAGATTCAGATGGAAAGTTCTACACTGGAAACGTTAGGCATCAAGGATTTTGATGTGACTAAGAGCGGATTTGACATATCTGCGATAGACGATGCTCTGAAAATGGTTAATTCTCAGAGAGGATCCATAGGAGCCAGTTCCAATGCTCTGGACAGCACCGTCGCCTATAACAATCTGGCCAGTCAAAATTTGGTAGGAAGCGCCAGTAAGAAGGAAGATTTGGATGCGGCAGCGGCTGTATCTGACATGAAGAAGAATGAAGTGTTAAACCAATATAAGAACTTTGTTCAAAACATGAAGATGGAACAGGAAAGAAATACGTTGGGTATTTTTAAGGGTTGATGGTAATAAGGCGTAATTATTGTAATCGGTGTAATTGTAATAAAAGTGAATAGCAGTTAAGTATAAAATTTTATTGATAAACGAAGAACCTCTTTGGAAATGGTATCGTATACTAGTAGTAACGATAATTTTCAAAGAGGTTTTTATGAGTAAAAGCCAATTATTATATCCGGCACAGGTAGGTACCCAGAGCTTTGGTGGTTTACGGACAAATGTAATTTCCACGACTACCTCCCGGCCGATTGAGGGGGCAACGGTTACGATTTCTTATACGGGTGTTCCCAATGGTGGCATTGAACAGTTGACGACCAATAATATCGGAACGACAGGAACCGTCGAACTGCCAGCACCGGCTATTGACTATAGTATGGAGCCATCTGCAACCCAGCCATATGCAGATTACACCGTACTTATTGAAGCACCCGGTTTTGTTTCAGTGGAGATAACGGGTGCTCAGGTACTTCCTGAGGTAACGGCAATTCAGCCGGTGGTTATGATACCGGAATCCCGTAATATAAACGAGCTGGAAGCAGAAAGTTTTGTAATTCCTGACCATCGGCTTTTTGGCGATTTCCCTCCTAAAATAGCAGAAGATGAAATAAAGAGGGTGGAGGAAACGGGAGAAATTGTGTTAAGTGAAGTAGTAATCCCGGAATTTGTGGTTGTTCACGATGGTCCGCCCAGAGATGCCGCAGCCAAGAATTATTATGTAAGATATCGGGATTATATTAAAAATGTAGCCTCCTGCGAAATATATGCAACCTGGCCGGAAGCTGCCATTTTTGCCAATATTCTTGCGA
>JAVBLX010000139.1:0-12977 GCA_031553075.1 Acetivibrio sp. | reverse complement strand
CTGACCTTCATTATTAGAGCGGTTATTATTATAACCACCTTGACCTCCATTATTAGGACGATTATTATTATAACCTCCCTGACCTCCATTATTAGGGCGGTTATTGTTATAGCCTCCCTGACCTTCATTATTAGGGCGGTTATTGTTATAGCCTCCCTGACCTCCATTATTAGGGCGGTTATTGTTATAGCCTCCCTGGCCTCCATTATTAGGGCGGTTATTGTTATAGCCTCCCTGACCTTCGTTATTAGGACGGTTATTATAGCCTCCCTGATTTCGTTCCGTACGATTCTGGTCGGAACCCGGCTGAGCTTCCTTTACAGTGTGCTGGTTCTGACGATTGGATTCCGTCTTCTCACGTTCCGAATCAACGGATGGCTGTTTTTTCTCTACTACTTCCTGAATCTTTAATTCTGTCTTATTTTCTTCTACTTTTTTGTTTTCCATAGATTTTTTTTCAGTAACCGTTTCCTCTTTTATTGTGATTTTTTCTTTTTTCTCTACTGGCTCCGTCTTAGTTTCCTCTGCTACCGGCATTTTTGCCTCCAACTGCTCTTTCGGCTGTTCTTTTGGCTGTTCTGCCTTTTTCTCTTTCTTTGGTGCAAAACTCTTAAGTAAAAATGCGATTGCGTTATCCTCTATATTACTGTTATGACTTTTGGCATCAAAACCATTGTCGTTTAACAGCTTCACCAGATCACCGCTTTTTATATTTAAGCTTTTTGCTATTTCATATATTTTCATTTTTGCCATTCGCTCTCTACCTCCTACTTCAACTGTTTTTCAATTGCATCTGCGAGTCCCTGATCCAATATTGCTAATGAGGCTCTAAATTCTTTACCCATGGCATGCCCCAGCAAAATCTTTTCACTGATGGAATAAACAGGTACATTGCGATAAGCACACATATCCCGAAACATCTTTTTGGTATTGTCCGATGCATCATCGGCTACAATCACAAGCTTTGCTTTTCCTTCTTTTATTGCTTTTTCCGTCATAAATTCGCCGCTTGCAACATTTCCTGATTTGGTTGCCAATCCAATATAAGAAAGCACTTTTTTAAGATCCAAGTTCCTTCAACTCCTTTTCCAGGGCTTCATATACCTCCTGTGGTATGGCGGTTTTAAAAGAGCGTTCCAAGGCTTTTGATTTTCTTGCCTTTTGAAAACATTCATAAGAATTACAAATATATGCGCCTCTTCCGTTTTTCTTTCCGGTAACATCCAGTAAAATATCTTCCTCTGGTGTTTTGATTACCCGAATCAACTCTTTTTTCCCTTTCATCTCGCCACAGCCAATACATTGCCGCATTGGGATTTTTTTACCACTCATAGAGACCTCCCATTATTTTTACTCTTCTACTTCATTAAATCCTACTTCTGTCTGAGATTCGCTTTTAATATCAATCTTATAACCAGTCAGTTTGGCTGCAAGTCTTGCGTTCTGACCCTCTTTTCCAATCGCCAGAGAAAGCTGATAATCGGGAACTACTACCTTAGCACTCTTTTCTTCCACATCCACTTCAACCGACACTACCTTGGCTGGACTCAAAGCATTTTCAATCAATATGGCTGGATCTTCGTTCCAATTGATAATATCAATCTTTTCTCCACGTAGCTCATTGACAATCGCATTGACACTAGCACCATTTAGACCTACACAGGCACCTACCGGATCCACATCCGTATTTGCTGTGTAAACAGCCATCTTTGTTCTGGAACCGGCTTCTCTGGCAATACTCTTAATTTCTACCGTGCCATCCTTTACTTCCGCTACTTCCGCTTCGAACAAACGCTTCACCAGCTCCGGGTGTGTCCTGGAAACGGTGATTCGAGGTCCCCTTGAAGTGTCCTTTACTTCAATAATGTACAGCTTAATACGGTCCGTTGGACGAAATCGTTCATTCTTAACCTGCTCATTTTCGGTAAGAACAGCGTCCACTTTTCCTAAGTTAATACATATGTTACTTCCCTGATACCGTTGAACAATTCCGGTAACAATATCTTTTTCTTTGCTAAAATACTGATTATACAGGACTTTTCTTTCCTCTTCCCGAATCTTTTGTACCACTACCTGTTTTGCCTTCTGTGCAGCGATACGTCCAAAGTTCTTTGGTGTTACTTCTACCTGAACCACATCCCCTAAGCCAAACTTAGGATACTTTACCTTTGCTTCTGTAAGGCTTATCTGGGTTACCTTATCCTCTACTTCTTCCACAATCTCACGATCTGCATACACATTCACCTCACCGGTTTCCCGGTTAATGTTCACATGAATGTTGTCAGCCTTTCCAAAGTGGTCCTTACAAGCTGCCAATAAAGAATTCTCCAACGCTTCCAGAATAATATCTTTACTGATATCTTTTTCTTTCTCAATTTGATTTAAAGCCAGAATCAATTCTTTGTTTTCATTGGTTTTCATTTTTTTTAATACCATCCTTTCCTTCTCTCAACTTTATCCTTAAAAATCAAATGTCAGTTTTATAATCGCAATCTCTTTTCTGAGAATCTCCAACCTGGTTTCATCTTCCAGCAAAAGTACAATCTTTTCTCCGTCAAAATCCTCTAAAAGTCCGGTAAGTTCCTTTGTCTGAAATTCTTTTCCTTTTTCATTCAAAAGCTTCATACCCTTATAAAGCTTCACATCCACCTCTTCACCAAGACTTCGCTTAAAATCCTTATCCTTCTTAAGCTGTCTGCCAAGTCCAGGTGAGCTTACCTCCAAAATATAACTATCTTCAATAAAATCTTTTTTATCCAAAAGGTCACTGAGAGCCCGGCTGATCATTTCACAATCATCAATGCTGATTCCACCCTCTTTGTCTGCATACACCCTTAAAAACCAGTTTCCTGCTTCCTTTACATATTCTACATCCACCAGCTCGTAGTTATTTGCATTCATAATTGGTTCCAATAATGCTTCTGTTCTTTCTTCGTAATCTCTGCTTACGCTCATTCTCTACCTCATCTTATAAATTGAACACCCTAGTACATCGTATTTGAAATTCTTGTGTATATTACTGGTCTATTTTTCCGAGAGCACATCGCAAAAAGCCTCAGCGTAGCCCGCTACACCTACGTTTTTTACAATGCACTCTCAAAAAAATATCCTCAGTAATATACACAAGAATTTGCAAAACGATGTACTAGTTCGAAACGCCATAATATAAGGAGTGGACTTCCGCCCACTCCTTAGTCAATCAGTATCACTTTCTTTTAACATAGTAGCACTACTTTCCCATAATTGCAAGGCTTTCTTGGATTATTTTTGAAGTTTATGCAAATTTACCCCTTTTTAATAAAAAAAGGATAGGATATCATTCATGTTAACGAATTTTCTCCAAAAAAATACTTCGATTTCATGAATATGGAATCGAAGTATACTTTAAACAGTCCGTAGGGGAATCGAACCCCTGTTTCCGCCGTGAGAGGGCGGCGTCTTAACCGCTTGACCAACGGACCTCAGTGCAAAATACATAGTACAATAAATTTCAGGAAATTGCAAGCACTTTTTTAAATTATTTTCTGAAAATTTTTAAAACTTCTTGCCTAAACTTTTTTGGTGGCTTTTTTGAGGCTTTTTTTGGGGCGGATATGTGGTTCTATATAGCCAGCAACAACATCTATCCTGTCCCTCCCATACTTCATTGGCATAACTCATTATGACGCATGTTTTGACAACCCAGGATATTATGTTGCGCGAATGGGTTCTTAGGATTCTATACTTCTCCTCTTGGATTTAAATTCTTCCAGTATATAATCGTTGAATAAATTCTGACGGTTAAAGATATGTATTTTAAAAACCCCCCTGGCAATATGCCAGAGGGGCTTTTATGCTTATAAAAAGCGATTATTTTACACTTGATTTTGTGAAGAATTTAAATCCAAGTGGAGATGAATAGAATCCATCTACCTTATCACTTAAAAGATAAATATCAACATAGTAGTAAAGTGGGCAAAGCATCCATTCGTCAAAGATAATATCTTCTGCGTCATGCATTGCTTTCATACGGGTTGCTGGATCAGCAGTTGATTTAACGGTTTTGATTAATGCATCATAGTCAGCATTTGACCACTGCGCATCATTGTTTCCGCCGCCAGTTACCCACATATCAAGGAAGGATACAGGATCATTGTAATCTCCTAACCAACCGTTACGTGCGATATCATAAGCACCGTCTTTACGTGTATTTAAGAAGGTATTCCATTCCTGAGTATCAATGGTAATGTTAACACCAATCTGTCCCCACATATTCTGAAGAGCTTCTGCAATTTGAACATGTCCTGCAGAGTCATTGGTTAAATAGTTAAAGGTTGGAAGTCCTTCTCCGTTAGGATATCCAGCTTCTTCCAAAGCTTTTTTCGCTTCTTCCAAGTTTGCTTCATAAGCAAGTGGATCGTAGTAGTTTCCACCTACTTCACGGAATTCTTTTGCTGGGTCTGCATCTGTTAAACCAGTTGGTACATAAGCACCTGCTGGCTGCTGTCCTGCCTGACCAATCTGCTCACAGATATAGGTACGATCAATCGCAAGAGTTAAAGCCTTACGAACCAATGGGTTGCTTAAATATTCATTTTCTGTATTGTAAGATACATAGTAGGTTCCTAACTGTCCTTCAATGTGGAACTCAGGATTTTCTTTCTGTGCCTGAATTTCATCCGTTGGGCAGTCATCTACAAATAATACTTCACCTGATTCAAACGCAGATAACTGAGCGTTTGCATCTTCCATTAATACAAACTTAATGGCATCTGGTCCAACATTAGCTACATCCCAGTAATTTTCATTCTTTTCATATAACATGTAAGAATTGTGTTCCCAGGTAACTAATTTGTAAGGACCATTTCCAATGTAGGTAGCAGGATCAGTTGCCCAGCTGTCTGGACTTGCATCAACGATATCCTGTTTTACAGGGAAGTATGCAGGAAATGCACATAACTCTAAAAAGTATGGAGTCATAGTAGTTAACTTAACTTCAAGAGTTTTTTCATCCACTGCAGTTACATTAAGAGCCTTGGTATCATAACCTTCAATTACGTCAAACATATACTCATAGTCTGCTGCTGTATCTGGTTGAACTGCTCTGTTCCATGAATAAACAAAGTCATTTGCAGTCAAAGCACTTCCGTCACTCCACTTTAATCCATCACGTAAATGGAAGGTGTAAGTAAGACCGTCTTCACTAACATCCCAGCTTTCAGCCTGTCCTGGAATATAGCTTGCGCCGTCCGTATCTAATTTGGTGAGTCCTTCAAATCCGTGGTTACAAAGAGTACCACCATCGACAGAACTGTTAAGTGCAGGATCAATGGTATCTGGTTCTGGACCAACTACAACGCTTAAAGCGGCTGCAGCATCTGTTCCAGTTTCTTCTGGTGCAGCATTGTTTTCAGTGCCGCCCTGTTCTGTTTTAGCATCGGTACCGTTATTATCAGCGGGTGCTTTCTTTCCACAAGCAGAAAGTCCCATTGACAATACTAAAACGGATACTAAAAGCAGTGCTAAACTTCTTTTTTTCATTTTCTTTCCTCCTAAAAAATTTTTTAAAATGATTGGAACATCCCCAATCATCTTTTTATAAAAAAACACTTTTTCCATTTTGATGGAGTGCTTTTTACCAAAATTGGCAGAATCATTTAATTACATTTATCCAAATTATGGCAGGCTGCAAAATGATTTGGCTTTACTTCTCTAAATTCTGGTTCTTCTTGCGCACATTGCTCAGTTGCATATGCACATCTGGTACGGAAACGACATCCGGAAGGTGGATTTAATGGACTTGGAACATCTCCTTCTAAGACAATACGTTTCTTGCTTCGGCTAATATTAGGGTCTGGAATCGGAATCGCCGAAATCAAAGATTTAGTATATGGGTGCATGCTGTGGAAGGTAATTTCATTACTATCCGCCAGCTCAACCAACTTTCCAAGGTACATAACACCGATTCGGTTGGAAATATGCTTTACAATGGATAAGTCATGGGCAATGAAAAGGTAAGTAAGTCCCATCTCCTCCTGAAGTTCTTCAAACATATTAACGACCTGAGCCTGGATGGATACGTCAAGAGCAGAAACTGGCTCGTCACACACGATGAACTCCGGATCAATTGCTAAGGCTCTTGCAATTCCGATACGCTGTCTTTGTCCACCGGAAAATTCGTGGGGATAACGGTTTGCATGTTCACTGTTTAATCCTACTTTTTCCAGCATGCTGACAATCTTATCTTGGCGGTCCTGCTTACTACCTGCCATTTTGTGTATATCAATCGGTTCTCCAACAATGTCTCCAACCTTCATACGAGGGTTTAAGGAAGCATATGGATCCTGAAATACAATCTGCATCTTACGACGGTAAGGAAGCATATTTACATGAGTAATATCTTCACCATCATATATAATCTGCCCATCTGTAGGCTCATATAATCTTAAAATGGAACGACCCGTGGTAGTTTTTCCACATCCGGATTCTCCAACCAGTCCTAGTGTCTCACCTTTGTTAATATAAAAGGAAACATCATCCACTGCTTTTACATAATTGGTACGGAAAAATCCACCTGAAACGGGGAAATACTGTTTTAAATTTTTAATCTCTAAGAATTTTTCCATTATTGCTTTCCTCCTGCTTCCTTTTGTAACAGCCAGCAGGCACTGTAATGATCTTCATCAATGGTAGTGTACTCTGGCATTTGCCGTAAACAGATTTTCATACAGCTTTCGCAGCGAGGAGCAAATGGACATCCGGCGGGTGGATTCATAACATCCACAGGAGAACCTTCGATTGGAACCAGCTTCTCATGTTCCACCGCATCCAGACGAGGAATACTCTTTAAAAGTCCTTTTGTATATTCATGCTTTGGATGGTAGAAAATATCATCCGCTGAACCATATTCTACAATCTTTCCACCATACATAACTGCAATCTTGTCACACATGCTGGATACCACGCCTAAATCATGAGTAATCATAATAATGGACATGCCGATTTTTTCTTTTAATTCCATCATCAGTTCCAGAATCTGAGCCTGAATGGTAACATCCAATGCAGTCGTTGGTTCGTCTGCAATCAAAAGCTTTGGTTCACAAGCAAGGGCAATGGCAATCATAATCCGCTGACGCATACCGCCCGAAAGTTCATGTGGATATTGTTTCAAACGTTTTTCCGGCTCATTGATACCGACCAGATCAAGAAGTTCTACTGCCCTTTTATGAGCCTGCTCTTTGGTTGCCTCAGTATGAAGCAGAATTGCCTCTTTAATCTGATTTCCTACTGTATATACAGGGTTTAAAGATGTCATTGGATCTTGGAAGATAATACTGACATCATTTCCTCTGATTTTTCTCATTTCTCTTTCGGATTTATCCGTAATATTTTTCCCATTTAATTCAATGCTTCCACCAATGATTTTTCCAGGATGAGGTGTCAGACGCATAATGGAAAATGCGGTAACGGATTTTCCACTTCCGGATTCTCCCACAATACCCAATACTTCACCTTCATTTAATTGAATGGAAACATCCCGCAGGGACTGCACTTCTCCTCCTGGAGTAAAAAAGGAGAGTTTTAAATTCTTAACGTCAAGTAATACATTTTTATTTGCCAATTTCTTCTCCCCCTTATTTCTTTAATTTTGGATCGAAGGCATCCCGTAAGCCATCGCCAAATAAGTTAAACGACAAAATAATGATTGAAATCATAAACGCCGGTACAAACAGACGCTCTGGATAAGTACGGATACCGCCAAGGGCATCAGAAGCCATGGATCCAAGACTTGGCATTGGTGCCGCAACACCCAGACCGATGAAACTCAAAAAGCTCTCTGTAAAAATAGAGGACGGAATCTGAAGGGTTGTGGTTACAATCAGAGTACCAAGGCAGTTAACCAGCAAATGCTTTTTGATAACTCTTCCATGGGTTGCTCCCATTGCTTTTGCAGCGGTTACATATTCCTGTTCTTTTAAGGTAAGCACCTGGCTTCGGACAATTCGCGCCATACCTACCCAATAGAGCAAGGAAAATACAATAAAGATACATACCAGACCTACACCAATCTTATTAATCCAGGCAAAACCGGGTACCGTGTCTGCAAGATTCTTAAGCGGGTACTTTAAGGTTACCGAAAGAAGAATAATAACCAGCATATCCGGTACCGTATAAATAATATCAACGATACGCATCATGATAAGGTCAGTTAAGCCACCAAAATATCCGGCAACTGCGCCATAAGTAGAACCAATTAATAAAATAATGGCACTGGCAATAATACCAACTAAAAGAGAAATACGACTTCCCATCATAACACGGCACATGGTATCACGACCAAGACTATCTGTTCCTAATATATGAGGGAATATTTTTTCTCCCGCATCAATCTTTTCTTGTTCCTTCTGAGAATATTCCATAAATCCAAGGTTTTCAGAACCACGAATCTGCTGTTCATAACTATATGGATATAATCCCGGACAAATAAATGCAAAAACCAATACAAATATAATAATTCCAAACGATACCATCGCCACTGGATTTTTACTAAGATGCTTTAATCCATCCTTCCAGAAGCTGACGCTTTCACGCATTACAACAAGCTCTTGTTTTTCTTCTTTGGTCGCAGGAAGAAAATCTGACACATCCAGCTGCATGCTAAGTGGTGTTTTATTTTCACTCATTTTATATATTTCCTCCCTACTAGTTCAATTTGATTCTTGGATCAATAATCTTATATGCAATATCTACCAATACATTCATAACAATAATCAGTACCGCAAAGAATACTGTGGTACCCATAACCAAAGGATAATCACGATTGGTGATGGAACTGATAAACATACCGCCCAATCCCGGAATGGTAAGAATCTTCTCCACTACAAGACTACCGCACAAAGTACCGGCAATCGCTGGTCCTAAGTAAGTAACGACAGGAAGAATCGCATTTCTCAGCGCATGCTTAAATAAGCGAACAAACTGGGATAATCCCTTAGCCCTTGCTGTTGTCATATAATCCTGTCCCAGAACATCTAGAATGCTGGAACGAATCAGTCTGGCAATATAAGCAGTCGGATAAAAAGCCAATGCAATTACAGGAATTACAAAGGATTTTGCATCGCCCTGCCAGAAAGTGGGCAAGAGCTCCATTTTAACACTCAAAATATACATGAGCAGCGTTGCGACAATAAAGCTGGGCACCGCAATTCCCATGGTCGAAAGAACTATAATCAAGTTGTCCAGCCATTTTCCCCTGTTTAAGGCGGCCACACTGCCTAAAGTCAGACCGATAACAACGGCAAAGCACATTGCAATTCCACCAATTTTAGCAGAGGTAGGGAATGCCGCACCAATAATATCATTTACGGTTCTTCCTCGCTGCTTTGTGGAAAGCCCCAAATCTCCCTGAACAATTTTAATCAGATAGTTTTTATATTGAATAATCTTTGGCTGGTCCAAACCATATTTTTCTTCCAAAGCTTTCATTGTTGCTTCCGATTTTGCTTTTTCTGCTAAGAACGGTCCACCCGGTATCAGGTTCATCAACCAGAATGTTATGGTTACTACGATGAACAGGGTAAGCAGTCCATAGCCAATTCTTTTGACTATGTATTTCGTCATGTTATTACTCTCCTTCGTTGGTCTTTTTTTATTACCTCACTATGATATTGCCACGCCGTGATATTGCCGCACTTCATCACCGAGCTATCACTTTAACGTACTGCAACATATCATTAAGGAGCAAACAAATGTGATGCCATTGTTTGCTCCATGCTTTTAAAATAATATACTATTTTTCGCCCTTTGTCAAATATAAAGTTTACATTTGTCGGCGTGAAATGGACAATTGAATAAAAATACACTTTTATTGAAAAAGTATACTCATCTCAAATTTGCCCCTGTTTCTGTGAACCCTCTGACTCTCTTGAATGTCACCTCACAATTTCCTATAAATTCTTTTTTAAATTGCAAAAATATAAATCAACTATTTTGTACCATTAAAAATTTTTGTATTAGTACAATTCTATAAATTCACACACAAATTAATTATTTCGATAGTAATTAACTCATCTTTCCTTCCTGTGCAGTGAAAACTCATATTCTTTGTAATTCTCCAGGTTTTCCTTTATCTTTCTGGAATCTGCCTGAGCCAGAAGTGTCATGCGGTCTTTGCGTGCTTCGATTTCATCAATAGCGGTTCCCGGACCATTTACACACCCTCCCATACAGGCCATACCTTCCACAAAATCCTCTGGAAGCTTGCCAAGCTTTAACAGTGTTAAGGCCTTTTTACACTCAGCAGCCCCATTACACTGGCGCACTTGAATATCTAACGCCTTTTCCTGCTCCTTTAGAGCCTCTGCTACGGCGGCCGTTACACCACCGGCTTTGGCAAATTCTTTTCCATATATACTGCCCTGCTGCAAACTTTCTTCGTAATCCATCGGATTAATTTTCTTTCCTCCAAACATGGCACGAAGTTCTTCAAAGGTCAAGGCATAATCGGCATTTCCCGTTCCAACCGAATCAATCACTTCACTTTTTTTGGCAATGCAGGGACCAATAAATACAGTAACGGAACTTTCATCAAAAGATTTTATCATTCTGGATACCGCTGCCATGGGAGATACGGTGGTGGACATATTTTCCCATACTTGGGGAAAATGTTTTTTTATCATATTTACAAAGGCCGGGCAGCAAGAGGTGGTCATCTTCCTTCCTGCTGCAAAAGCCTCTGCCCATTCTGCCGCCTCGCTGTCAGCAACCATATCTGCCCCCAGAGCCACTTCATACATATCCTTAAAGCCTAGCGCTTTCAGAGCTCCTTTTAGAGATCCCATGGTAACTCCTGCCCCAAATTTTCCTTCTGCCGCTGGAGCTACCATAGCATACACATCAATGCCATTGGTATTCAGCATATTAATCACGTCAACCATAAAGGAACGGTCAGAAATTGCCCCAAAAGGACAATCTTTGATGCAGGCACCACAATGAATGCACTTATTCTCATCAATTACCACAATGCTATTTTCATCCATGGAAATAGCATCCGCTGGACAGCTTTTTTTACAAGGACGAATCAAATCAGCAATGGCATTATATGGACAAGAGGCTGCACACTTTCCACATTCCTTACACTTCATCGGATCAATATGTGCCCGCTGGTCCCCCATGGAAATGGCCCCAAAGTTACATGCTTGCTGGCATTTTTTGCTCATACACTTCTGGCAGTTATTGGTGACACTGAACCGGGTAATGGGACAGCCCTCACAGGCAGAATTGATTACCTGAACAATGTTCTTATTATCTTTGTTGGCAGAGGGCGATTTACCCTGAGCCAGACGTACTCTTTGTCTGATAATTTCCCGTTCCTTATAAATACAGCATCTGAAATTGGCTTGTGGTCCAGGTATTAATTCATAGGGAATGTTTTCCAGATTTTGTTTTAGTTGTCCCGCAAAAGCCAACTCGGCCACACGGTTTAATACGGTATATTTTATGTTTCCAAGGGTAGCGTCTTCTCCCAGCATATTTGATTGCTCCAATCTGCCTTTTCGGCATTTTTATTATAAAAATTCATGCAATTTTATTTCAGATAATTTGGTTTTAGAAATAAGTCAAGATAACCTGTTTTCCAAACTTCTCCATAATCTCTCTAATTTGTTCAATAAGACTCTGGCGAATGCTGATATCAAAAGGAAGCTCTGGACTCTGGTGGGCAATATTAATTGCTTTCCCTACTAAAAAATGCAAATCTGTGCATTCCTCGATAAGAAGCTTGGCCACCATCGAACCACCATTGTTTTTATCCAGATCACGAAAAAAACGTTCGTCCAACTCTTCCTTTTCATAGCGCCGCAGCATAGTCAAGGTCCTGCTTAACGTCCGTACCCCTTCTGTCACCAAATCAATTCCATCAATAAAACCAATGGGTGGAATCTCCGGATCACCATACTCCAAAGTGGTTTTTACTTCCTTTTTTAGATACTGTGCCGCTATATTGGCACTGGTACCGCCACACACCACCTTTTTCCCGCCACTGCTCATCAGCATATGCATAATCTTGCTGTCGCTTTCCTGTTCTAATGGTGGACCGGTAAATAAAGTAATTATTTTACGTTCCTGGACCTTGGCCACTGCAACGGTAGTATCATCACCAGGATTTTTCATATATAATTCGTTACAGGCCTGGCTGATGGTATTCGCCAAGCGGAGGGCTGTTGGGGCTTTTTCCCAGGACTGAACCGCATAATCTGCCACATTTTCCCAGGCCCATCCAAAATTCAAAAGCTTGCCGACGCCGGCATGAATCACCCCGTCACTCATCAGGATAAAGGTATCGTTCACACGGACATGGAAACGGGATTCTTTGATTTTTTTCCCTTCAATGACTCGTTGCTCAAAAGGGAGCTCCAACAGCCTGTTATCTCGAATGAAAATGCAACTGGGGTTATCAAATTCTACCAGATATCCATCACCATTATGATAAATCTGAAGAATACTAAAGGTAGAATAGGCAACCTGCCTTTCTTTACACTCAGGAAGGGTTTTTACAATGGTTTCCACGCATTGGTTTAGGGTAGCACCGTTTAGAAGCATGGTCCCTAGTATCTTTGAAGTTAAAGTGGCCAGAATATTAGCTTTTACTCCACTTCCCATTCCATCTGCAAGAATCAGAATATGAGAATCTTCGGTTTCCATTATCTCCACTTTATCACCACAAAGCTCTTCATGATGTTTATTCAGACTCTTATACGAAGCTTCTACTTTTATGTTCATACGCGAAATTCCCCATCGTTTATGATTGTGTCACGCAGCTTTGTAAGAGTAACCTTGGTTTCTGCCGTTGTCTCTCCCAAAAGACCGGCAATTTCCTGCGCAACCTTCATCTGCTTGTCAATTACCCGCTGCGCCATTTCAATGGTATCCATTTTCATCTTATATGCCTGCTTGCTTTTCTCTTCTTCAGAAGAAATATCCTGGAAAATGCCAAGCAC
>JAVBLX010000010.1:0-7370 GCA_031553075.1 Acetivibrio sp. | reverse complement strand
CAGTTTGTCACCTAACTCCCAAGATAGTTCCAGATGGAGTGACAGTGACTAATATCGTAACAATCGTTATACAGCAACGAGGTTAATATTGTGTGATACTTTGAAATGTGGTAGAATAATAGACAGAATATTTGCGATATGCGACCTATTTAATTTGGAAAACAAGGTGGTGTTATTTCTATGGCATTTACGAAAGATAATGAGTTTGAAAATGAAAAAGACCAGTGTTCCGATGAATTAAAAGGATCCAATAACCGTGCCCCAGATGGTCATGATGTGTTTCAACATGGCATGGCTTCTCTCAGCAAGTTGGGATGGGGGAAAAAGGAAGAGCTTCGCCTTGATGTCATCGAGGAAATTGCTGAATTTTCTTTTGAAATACTGGAAGGAAGCGGAGATTTACAGGAGGCTCTTTCTATTATAATGGACAACGTTGGCCGGCAAATTCACCTTGATTATGTGAGTCTTTATTGGGTAGATGAAAGAACCTGTCAGTTTAAATTAGAACAATTCTGGAAAAAGACTCCGCTTCAAAAAGATTTAGAGCCGTCCTACCAATGTGAAAGAAAACGAGTGGGAGGGTGCCTGGAAGAGCTTAAGAAAAATGGAATGCATATATCTTATGTGCAATCCGTTGATGATAAAACGTCTTTGCCCTGGGACGATGCCAATGAAATGGTTTCGATCCACTGCAGTGTTAAGGATAATGGTCACTTTATTGGTGTCTTGTCCTTTGGGGATTGCCACCGGAGAAGAAAATGGACTCACAAGGAAATCAAGGCAGCGAAGCTTATGGCCAGAGTTATTTCCGCTTATATTGCCGGAAAACGAACCAAGGAGGAGGTAGAACGTAAGGTTGAGATGCTTTCCAGCCGGGATGCTCTAACGGGACTGCTGACGCCGGCTAAATTCAAAGAAAAGGCGGAAGCCTATTTAAGACAGTGGGATGGAAACACAAAGCTGGCAGTTGTTTCATCGGATTTTATGAATTTTAAATATATTAACGATACTTATGGGTATCAGGTGGGAAATGCCATATTGAAGGAGTTTGCAATCTTTGTATCCGGAGATAATCCCCTTGTCATCGGGGCAACCAGAGTCTATGCTGATATTATAATTTCCATGGTTTTGGTCGATGACGAAAAAAAATTAAAAAAAACAGTTGAGGAGGCAAATGAGCAGTTCAGTCAGGAGCAGAATCAAAAGTATGATGGACTGAATCTGAAGATTTCGACTGGGGCATATATACTTTCCAAGGAAGAAGCAGATATTATTCAGGCTATCGACAAAGCAAATATCAGCAGAAAACGAATGAAAGAGCTGCGTAGAAATGGAATTTTATTCTATGAGCCTTATATGTTAACTGAAATCAATCACCGACAGCAGGTTCTGGCAGATTTTCAGGAAGGTCTTGATAACCATGAGTTCGTTTTATATATCCAACCCCAGACCAATACTAAGACGGAAGAAACCATTGGCGGCGAAGCATTGGTACGGTGGAAAAAACCAGATAAAGACCTCATTTATCCGGATCAATTCATTCCTGTGCTCGAAGAGAGTGGGAGCATTGTAAAACTGGATTTTTATATGCTGGAGCTGGTGCTAAAAACATTAGCCAGATGGAAGCGGGAGAAGAAGACACTGATACCAATTTCCATCAATTTTTCGCGAGTGCATTTATATGATCAGGATTTTTCTGCTCGGGTTGTGAATATGGTTAAGGAGTATGATGTTAACCCACTGTATGTTGACATTGAAATTACAGAAAGTGTTTTTGTGGAAGAATATGAAAAGGTGTCAGAAAATATTAAGAATTTGCATAATCATGGTTTTCGTGTTGCGATTGACGACTTTGGAACGGGTTATTCCTCTCTTAATATTCTGACCAAGGTGTATGCGGATACCATAAAGATTGATAAGAGTTTTCTAAATGGGGCAGAGGAGTCATTGGTGATGCAGCATATTATTGAATCCATGATTTCATTGGCCAAAGAGCTCAATTTGTCAACCATATGTGAAGGTGTGGAAACAAAAGCGCAGCTTGACTTTTTAAGGAAAAGCGAATGTGACATCATCCAAGGGTATTATTATGCAAAGCCTATGCCACTGGCGGAATTTGAACGGTACGTTTTTGAATCATAGATATATTACTCCGGCGCTAAAATATCGCAAGTTTTTGCAGGCAAGAAACCCATATATTCAAGCTTTCTCGCCTGCAAAAACTGCGATATTTAACCGCCGGAGTAATAGAAAGAAGAAAAATGATTCCGAAGGTAATTTTCAGGATCATTTTTCTTTTTTTCTTGCATTTTAGTATATGTTATATTAAATTTATAGTAGAAGATAAGTGGAAGAAAAATTTCCGGTCCATTTAAGGGAATTATGGTGATAGAATGTTGAAAAAATTACTTAAACTACTGATGATTACAAGCGGGATTATGCTGGTGCTTTGCGGAGTAGCAGCGTTTTTTGTGTTAAAGTCCGATAAAGAAGAAAAGGAAAAGCAGAAGCAGATTGCTCTGGAGGAATTGGATCGGCGGGTCTATGGAATGAAAAAGGAATCCATTGGGGAGAATGAAGTTGTGATTCCGCTTTACCTGTCGGGAGGGAATAAAAACGTAGAAACCTTTGAATATGAAAATGAAGAGGCAATTTACAATGTAAGTCGTTCAAAAAAGACAAAGGCAGTACTGGATGAGTTGAAAAAGCGAAACAAGTATTCCATTGATGCTCCGTTATGGGCATACAATCCCTATGGGACCAATGAATTGTCATTGTATCTGTACTGTGAGCTGCAGGAAGCAGCAACGCTTAAATATACGATACATCTGGATAATCCAGACATTCCGGATTTTACCAGAACAGCAAAGGTAGCAGATAATCTGGTTGGAAGCAAGATGATGGAGTGCCTGATTACGGGAATGATTCCAGATCAGCAAAACTTTATAATAATTAAGCTTTATAATAAAAAAAATGAAGAAATCAAGCGAATTGTATACAGCATAACCCCAAATCCCATTAAAGGAAGTGCACGCCCTTTGCTGATTAGCCTTGATGGGAAAAGTCTGGAGCAGATTTCCAACGGCTTATATTTTTTCATGGGATACGATGTAGATAATGATAATGTAAAAAAGAAAATCTATCTATATGATAATTCTGGTCTCTTAAGAGGTGCAATTCCTCTGGTGAATGGCTGGACTAAGAATATAATGTTCTTAAATGGCAATATGCTCTATAATTACAGTGACAATGCCTTTGCCCAAGTAAATGAAATGGGGCAGGTAGTAAAGACTCACGACCTGGAAGGGTACAAAATTGCCAATGATTTCACTTATGATGGATTTGGCCATCTACTCATGCTGGCTACTAAAAACAACGAAAAGAGTTCAGAAGACCGGATTGTTTCATTGGATTTGAATACAGGAAAAGAGATTTCACTTATTAATATGGGATCCTTGCTGGAGAAGGTAAAGAAGAAGGCCAAGCTTCCCAAGGGGGCTAAGACACTGGACTGGATTGGACTTAACTCCATTGTCTGGACGGAGAATGATTCTGTGATTGTCAGCTCCCGTGAACTTTCTGGCATTTTAAAGCTGGAGAACATATCCAGTGTAAAACCATCCATAAGCTATATTATTGGTGATAAGGCTTTGTGGAAGGAGCTGGGAAGGACCAGCAAGGTCATGGGAAAACTTTTGCCGGAGGGAACGGATACGGAATCCATATATTTTGAAGAACCATTTATCAGCCAGTTTGGTCAATGCAATCTGATATATTCACCGGGTGATCCAGGCACAGAAGGGCAATATTATCTCACGATGTATAATAATAACTATGGCGAGATCCCTACCCGAAAGGATATGGACTTTAGTCTCTTTAAAGGTATCGGAACGAAAGCAGAGAAAGCAAAGACTTCTTATTATTATAAGTATCTGGTGGATGAAGTCAACGGGACATACGACCTTGTGAAATCCATAGAAATTCCTTATTCTACTTATGAAGGCAGTTTACAGGAATATAATGGACATATAATTATAAACTCCGGTACGGATTGCTCCGTCAGTGAGTACGATAGCAATGGCAAGCTGATTCAGGCCTTGAAGTATAGTGTAGAGACATTTACCCGCAAAGTAATCAAAATGGATATGAAGAATTTTTGGTACAAGTAACATACAACATTAGGATTCACAGGCTGCCTGCGAACTGTAACACCATACAACGTTACTGGAGTGAATAGTAACCATACAACTACTTAACACCATACAAGTTAAGAAACAAGTTGCCATCGTCATGCAGATAAAGTATAATGACAAGAGCAGATTACGAAAGGAAGGTTTACAGGTTATGAACACATTGGAATTAAAGAAAACAGCCAATGAAATTCGCAAAGGCATCATTAACGCTGTTTATCACGCAAAATCAGGACACCCAGGCGGATCTCTTTCCGCAACCGACATTTTTACTTATCTCTATTTTGAAGAGATGAATGTGGATTCAGCCAACCCCAAGAAGGAAGACCGGGACCGCTTCGTTTTATCAAAAGGGCATGTTGCTCCGGGGTTATATTCCACACTGGCTCATCGAGGATTTTTTCCGGTAGAGGATTTAAAGACACTTCGTCATGTGGGTTCTTATTTACAGGGACATCCGGATATGAAGCACATTCCGGGCGTTGATATGTCAAGTGGTTCGTTAGGACAAGGGGTATCCGTTGCAGTGGGAATGGCACTTTCCGCTAAAATGGACAGCAAAGACTATCGTGTTTATACACTGGTTGGCGATGGTGAAATCCAGGAAGGACAGATATGGGAAGCTGCTATGTTTGCTGGACACCGTAAGCTGGATAACCTTGTTGTTATTGTAGACAACAACGGTTTACAGATTGACGGATGCATTGAAGATGTATGCTCTCCTTATCCAATTGATAAAAAATTCGAAGCATTTAATTTCCATGTAATCAACACGGATGCTCATGACTTTGAAGCATTGGAAAAAGCCTTTGAGGAAGCAAGAGCAACCAAAGGACAGCCGACTGCAATCATTGCCAAGAGTGTAAAAGGAAAAGGTGTTTCTTTCATGGAAAACAAGGCAGCCTGGCATGGTACTGCTCCAAACAGCGAGCAGTATGAGATTGCAATAAAAGATTTAGAGAAAGTAGGTGAAGCATTATGTCAGAAGTAAAGATTGCAACAAGAGAAAGCTATGGTAATGCTTTAGCTGAACTTGGAAATAAATATCCGGAGTTGGTAGTTTTAGATGCAGATTTAGCTGCTGCAACCAAAACGGGTGTATTTATGAAAGCATTCCCAGAACGTCATATTGACTGCGGGATTGCAGAATGTAATATGGTAGGCATTGCAGCTGGACTTGCTGCAACAGGAAAAATTCCTTTTGTCAGCTCATTTGCCATGTTTGCAGCAGGACGTGCATTTGAACAGGTTCGTAATGCAGTAGGCTATCCAAAATTAAATGTCAAAATTGGTGCAACCCATGCGGGTATTTCGGTTGGAGAAGATGGTGCAACCCATCAGTGTAACGAGGACATCGCTCTTATGAGAACTATCCCAGGTATGGTGGTCATTAATCCAGCAGATGATATCGAGGCAAAAGCGGCGGTAGAAGCTGCAATCCTTCACCAGGGACCAGTATATCTACGGTTTGGGCGTTTGGCAACACCAGTACTCAATGACAAGCCGGATTATAAATTTGAAATTGGAAAAGGTGTTGTATTAAGAGAAGGTAAGGATCTTACCATCATCGCAACCGGCCTTTGTGTTGCTGAATCCATTGCTGCGGCAGAAAAGTTAGCAGCGGAAGGTGTAGAAGCCAAAGTAATCAATATTCATACAATCAAACCATTGGACGAAGAATTGGTAATTGCAGCAGCTAAAGAAACTGGAAAAGTAGTTACGGTAGAAGAGCATTCCATAATTGGCGGTCTTGGCAGCGCTGTGTGTGATGTGCTTAGCGAAAAAGCCCCAACCAAGGTATTAAAAATTGGGGTAATGGATGTCTTTGGTGAATCAGGTCCAGCTACAGAATTGATTAAAAAATATGGTCTGGATGCTCAGGGTATTTATGAAAAGGTAAAAGGTTTTATTTAAATTTGTGTGTAATGCATTATCCTTAAGAATAAGGTAAATACCTTTATTGAGTGAAAAAAGAAAAGTTTAATATGAAAAAGAGCAAAAATGTGAAAAACAATTTTGCTCTTTTTCTTTTTTGAAAGAAAAAGAGATGACAAAAAACATTTTTTAAAAAAAGGTATTGACTTTGCATAATATAAATGGTATATTAATCACAACAAGAGAAAAATAAAGCATACAACACAAAAAGTGATTGGCATATAAGCAAATAGGAGGAGTTATCATGAATATTACAGAAAAGCAGGTATTGACATTATTATCAGCACAACCAGAATTGAACAAGTTAGCATTTACAATCTTAATCCACCGCATGGCAAGAAGATATGAGCTTAACAGCAGCCAGGAAGTTTTAAGACAGTGTACTCAGGAAATCAATGAATTTTTAAATAAGTATGCATTGGCAATGAGAAAAGACTATGCATACATCATGAAAAATTATGCTGATCGCTATACACATGACGAAGATTTCATGTTATTAGCTGCATAAGAAAAGAGTATATGAAGTGCAGGCAAGAAAGTGCCTGCACTTTTTTTGTTTTTATTTTGGCGGGCAGGTTTTTATTAAATTTGCATAACTAAGTGAAGAATATTTTAGCTTTATTTAAAAAAGTGACGAAAAGAAAAAAGATTCAATGAACTATTGACAACGTGTCGAATAAATGGTATATTAAACACAAGAAAAGAAAAACAAGACAAACAACACAATTAGTGAATAACATAAAAGCAAATAGGAGAGATTATTATGAAAATTACAGAAAAGCAAACATTAGAATTAATTACAAGACAACCAGAGATGAGCAAATTATCATTTACTATATTAATTCACCGCATGGCAAGAAAATATAATGAAACTACCGATCAGGCAGTGTTGAGTGAATGCACCGAAGAGATTAATGAATTTCTGAATAAATATTACCTGGCAATGGCAGCTGATTATGCTTGTATCATGAACAACTATGCAAATAGCCGTGCATATGACGAAGATTTTGTACTTGCAGCCGCATAAGAAAAATGAATATAAAATGCAGATAAATGTTAAATGCAGGCATGGGAAGTGCTTGCATTTTTTTTGTGCTTAAAATATAATGAAACAAAAATTATGTAATAAAACGATATATTAAAATTTTAAAAGAGGTGGACCATATGATCCAGACAATTAAGATAAATTTGGATGATTCCAGAAAGCTTTCTTCGATTGGCAAAGCCCTTTCCGTCGAAACAAGG
>JAVBLX010000130.1:0-13210 GCA_031553075.1 Acetivibrio sp. | reverse complement strand
CAGCATTTTGCCAAATATAAGAGAATGGAAAGTGAATGTTATGATTAAAGAAGAGTATATTTACGTGGGTATTGACTTGCATAAGGAGACCCACACCGCAGTCATTATTGACTGTTTCAATCAAAAGTTGGGCGAGATTACATTCGCCAATAAACCAGCAGAGTTTCCGAAACTGGTTAAAAAAGTAAAGAAACATTGTGCCGGAAAAGAAGTAGTATATGGTCTTGAAAATGCCTATAGGTATGGGCGAGCACTTGCAGTCTGGCTGATTGGGAAGAATTACATCGTAATAGGCAGATGAAACCACCTGCTTTGAGAATAATCCTTACAGGTCACAATATTCTGTTACAATTAAAAGGGCACAAAAGAACACTTGTTCCACATGCTCTTTTGTGTTATGATAAACAATATAATTATTAGTATAACTTTTTTGTCCCAAACATATATTATATTGTCCCACAATGTGATATACTGATTTGCGAGAAATGCGGAGGTGTGTTACGGTGAAAAAACAAAATATATTAAATTTGATAAGATATCATGTTGAAAGAAATGAGAATGCTTTTAGAAATGAATCCATAAGCATAGCGAGATACTTTGATAGCATTGGAGACTATCAGTTGGCTGAATATATTATGAGTTTGATTGCAGAATCAAATTTGTATACTCCACAGGCTAATGATTTTGAAAGTGATTTTATAAAGCAATTTGATATTAGAGGAACAGAGCCATTAAATTTACCTATGGAAATATCAGATGATATAAAAGGTATTATTAATGCAGTTAATCACAATATTGGAATAAATAAATTCCTATTTGAAGGATTGCCAGGTAGTGGGAAAACAGAGGCAGCAAAGCATGTAGCTCGACTACTTGACAGAACATTATATTATGTTGATTTTGATAACTTGATTGATAGTAAGTTAGGCCAAACTAATAAGAATATTGCAAGCGTATTTGCTGAAATAAATATGATTCCATATCCGAATAAAGTAGTAGTTTTATTTGATGAAATTGATGTAATTGCATTGGATAGGGTTAATGGTAATGATGTACGCGAAATGGGTCGAGTTACTTCAACTATGTTGAGAGAACTTGATCGATTAACCGATTTGAATAAAGAAATAGTAATTATTGCAACAACAAATCTATATTCAAATTTCGACAAGGCATTAACAAGACGTTTCGATGCAGTAATTAATTTTAACCGATATAGCAAAGAAGATTTGATTGAGGTTGCAGTGCATTACTTCTCCTCCTTTATAAAAAATTTTAAAGGTATTTCAAAAGATACAAGATTATTTCAAAAAATACTGAAAACAGCCACTAACCTGCCTTATCCTGGAGAACTAAAAAATATTATAAAAACATCTTTAGCATTTAGTGATGTGAATTTTGAGCATGATTATTTAAGAAGGCTTTATAATAATTTGGCTGGTAATCTTGAGCAAGCAGATATTGCTGAGCTTCGTACACAGGGTTTTACAGTGAGAGAAATAGAAAAGCTTAAGGGAGAATCCAAAAGTACTGTTTCAAGGAAGCTAAATAAGGAGGAAAATGATGATGAATAATATACTGGAACTAAAAGGTAGGCGGTTCGTCCAAGCTTCAAAAAGTAGCGGAAGCGGAGGAGCTGTTATGAATAGTAAAAAAGTAGTAGTAAGTGAACAATTAATTAGATTGCGAGCTAAAATAGGTCAGATTGAAGAGTTTTGGAAACATGAAAAGAAACCTTTTGAAGGTGTATTAATTAGCGTCCATTATAACAAAATAGTTGCAAAGAGTAATCGAATTTCTGGATTGTTTAAAGGTGAAGATTCTAATTTGGCTATCGTTGGTGCCAAATTCAATCAAGAAAAAAGTAAACATATTATTACTTATTTTCTTGATATTAAAGATTTAGAAAAAAGTATCGAATTGCTTACAAAAACAAATGATGTTTTAACTGCCAGGTTCAAAGAGGGTTTGAACAAAGCCACTTTTGATGATAAAAAAATAATGGATAAGATACCATTTAAGCAACAATTTTCAATAAGCAAATCTGTTTTTAAACAAGTGGTTGCCGATGTTTCATACATTGATGACTTTGAAATTGAGAAGGAAACAGGGCAATTAAAGCAAAGCATCATTACATTGTATGATACTCGTACAGACGCAAGAATGTTATTTAAAAACATTGGAATTGATATCTTAACAAGTAGAATATTAGATAACCAGACTGTATTTTTAGATGAAAATCAATTAAAACTATTATTTGAAAAAGCTCCTTACCTTGTTTCAATGGCAACGGAGGATTTGGCAGAATTATCTCCTGAAGATTTTATTCAAGAATATCAGCAAAGTATTTTGCAAATTTCTTCTCCAAGTATCGAACCAACGATTGGAGTGATTGATACCCTGTTTGATAAACGTGTTTATTTTAGTGAATGGGTAGAATATTATGATATGGTTGATAATAATCTTCCAAAAAGAACAGAAGATTATCGACACGGCACAGCTGTGTCCTCCATTATTGTAGATGGTGCAAGGTTAAATCCCTGGTTAGATGATGGATGCGGCAGATTTAAAGTGCGTCATTTTGGTGTTGCTATTGGTTCGAAATTTTCCTCTTTTACAATTACAAAGCAGATAAAAGAAATTATTATTAATAATAAAGATATAAAAGTTTGGAATATTTCTCTTGGAAGTAATCAAGAGGTAAATGATAATTTTATTTCAGCAGAAGCTGCAATTTTAGACCAAATTCAGTATGAAAATAATGTTATTTTTGTTGTTGCAGGAACCAATAAACCCAATGCTGATATTATAAAAATAGGTTCACCTGCGGATTCTATAAACAGCATGGTTGTAAATGCGGTGACCCAAAAAGGCCTATCGACAAAATATGCTAGGAAGGGACTTGCACTATCATTTTTTGCAAAACCAGATGTTAGTTATTACGGTGGAAGTGAAGAACAATATATTAAAGTTTGTGAACCGTTAGGGGCGGCAAATGTTGCTGGAACTTCATTTGCTGCTCCTTGGATTGCTCGCAAATTATCCTATTTGATTGATGTTTTAGGTTTGAATAGAGAAGTTGCAAAAGCACTGATTATTGATGCTGCAAGAGATTGGAATGAAAAACCAACGCCAGAAGAAGTTGCCCTTTATGGACATGGTGTTGTACCTATTAAAATTAGTGACATTATTCAAACAAAAGAAGATGAGATTAAGTTTTTAGTATCTGATGTAAGTGAAAAATGGAACACATATAACTACCATTTTCCCGTTCCGATTAAAGATGATAAATACCCATATATAGCAAGAGCGACTATGTGCTATTTCCCTATGTGTGACAGAACACAAGGAGTGGATTACACAAATACGGAGCTTAACCTTCATTTTGGTAGAATTGATAATGAGGGGAAGGTAAAAGATATTAAAGGGGATAAGCAGAATCAAGAGGAAACATTGAATACCGAGAAGAACTATCTCTTGGAAGGTGAAGCAAGAGATAAATTTAGAAAATGGGATAATGTAAAATATGTTGCAGAAAGACCTAAGGAGAGGATGCTGCCAAAGATATCATATAATAATAAAAATTGGGGGATGGAAATAAAAACCAATAATAGACTGAATCCTAAGGATGGGGTAGGGGTTCGTTTTGGTGTTATAGTTACGCTAAAAGAAATTAACGGTGTTAATAGAATTGATGAATTTGTCAAAACTTGTACTTTAAATGGTTGGCTAGTTAATAGCATTGATGTTCAAACTAGAATTGATATTAACAAAAAGATAAATGAAGACATTGAATTTGAGTGAAAGAGATGATAACAAAACAACAAAATTGGCGTTTAAACCATTAGGAGAGAGTTTCAAGTTTTGTGTAAACATCAAAAACTGATATAAGATATGTTAATAGTTATGCAAGGGCAGGACCATTATTTCAGGGTTCTGCCCTTGTCTGTATTATAACGCTGATTTGCCACAATCAATTTCTAATTACATATCCCACTTATCACACATAGAGTTGATTTGATCGGCAAACTTCGCTAAATCCTTATTTGCCCCGCCTTCATTATGCCGAATCACCGTCATCAACCGCTGTCCAGCTGCTAACAAACGCATATAAGGTGAGTTCGCCTTCATCACCGTCTTCTCCTTCTTCTCAACAGGAATCCGCAAACCTTCCCGAATCCACGCATTCGCCTTCAAATCAAATTCCGCCCCGCTATAAGGAGCAAACGCATTCATCCCATAATCCATCTTTAAAAGACCTGCAAAAAATTCACAAACTGTATCATCTCCGTGGACCACGAAAACCCGCTCAGGCTTCGTCTCAAAAGCCTTAATCCAGCGCAATAGTCCACTCTGGTCCGCATGCCCGCTGACCCCGCCCAGCTTTAAAATCTTAGCCTTCACCTGTACCTCTTCACCAAACAGATGTACCGCATCAACCCCTTCAATAAGCGCCCGACCCAGACTGCCAATAGCCTGATATCCAACAAATAAAATCGTACATTCCTCCCGCCAGAGATTGTGCTTCAAATGATGGCGGATCCGCCCCGCCTCGCACATTCCCGAAGCAGAGATAATAACCTTTGGCTTCTCCAGAAAGTTAATCTGTTTAGACTCATCACTGGTGATAGAAGTCTTAAGTCCCGGAAAGCTGATAGGATTAATCCCCTTACGCAAATAAGAAAGGGCCTCTTCGTCAAAACAACTCTCTTTATTCTCTGTAAAAATAGTAGTAGCACCAATCGCCAGTGGACTATCGATATACACCTCAAAATCATCGTGGTTATAAACCAGTCCCTTTTCTTTAATCAGTCGAATAAAATACAAAAGCTCCTGCGTCCGCCCAACCGCAAAAGAAGGAATAATCAGATTACCACCCCGATCAAACGTCATCTGAATAATCTCAGCCAGCTCCGCCACCGTATCCGTCCGGGCATTATGATTTCGGTCACCATAAGTAGATTCCATCACCACATAATCCGCCTCGGTGGTGTACTGCGGATCCCGAATCAGCGGCTGATCTGTATTTCCAATATCCCCGGAAAATACAATCTTTTTCGTTACCTTATCTTCTGTCAGCCAAAGCTCAATGCTGGAAGAGCCCAACAAGTGTCCAATATCTGTAAAACGAAGTTTAATCTCATCGCAAACATCAATCATCGCATCATAGTCACAGGGAATAAAGAACCGCATAACCCCCTGGGCATCCTCCATGGTATATAAAGGAATATATTCTTCACCACCAGACCGGCGGCCTTTTCGATTTCGCCATTCCGCCTCCGCCATCTGAATGTGGGCACTATCCCTTAACATAATATTACACAAATCCATCGTCGCCTTCGTGCAGAAAATCTGTCCTCGAAAGCCCAGTGCATACAGCTTGGGAAGAAGCCCCGAATGATCAATATGAGCATGCGTCAGAAAAACATAATCAATATCCGACGGCGGAACCGGAATCTCCTGATTCTGAAAATAATCCTTCCCCTGTTCCATCCCGTAATCTACCAGCGCATGCTTTCCGTTTATCAACAAATAATGGCAGCTTCCGGTTACTTCATGGTCTGCTCCAAGAAAAACAAGTTTCATAAGCGTAACCCCCTAAATTAGAATATAGCTTATTTTACCACTTTCCATATAAAATTGCTACAATTTCCCCGTTTTTACTCCATAGACCCGGCTCCACTCCTTGGTAGCGTCATCCCGCGCGGTCAGCGACTGGTTCTGTCGAAGAAACTGAATCAACTCATAACAATCCACCCAAATCTCATTGTTTCCTTCCTTTTGTGACTCATCAAAAATGAGCTGCAGTCCAAAGTGCAAATGAGAGATTTGAATATTGTTTACATTTTGTGTCGCACTGTAACCGGTGCGTCCCATGTACCCAATTACCTGACCAGCCTCAACCTTATCCCCTTCCTTCAGGGATTTGCAGTAAGGGAAGTCCTTTCTCATATGAGCATAGTAATAATACCGTTTCTTGTCAAAACTGCGAATACCAATTCTCCAGCCACCATACTGATTCCAGCCCATTGCTTCAATATACCCGGCTTCCACCGCAATAATTGGCGTTCCAACCTGCCCCAGCAAATCATTACCCAAGTGATTTCTTTTATATCCATAGGAACGTGACGTTCCAAAATCATCATAAGAATCGTAAGGAAACCCTTTTGCAATGGGATGAAAGCCCTTTAAGCCATACTTCTTTACCCATGTAGAAGAATTATCTGCTGGCGCTCCACCTGCTGAAGGCTCATCGGTTGGAGTTTCACCAGTTGAACCATCCGATGTATCTGCCGGTACTTCGACCTCATATTCACCCACAAGACCGCCTAGTACACAGTTGTATGCTTCATAATAATAGCTGTAATACTTCATGTCCTTGGTCAGATTCTCCATCGTCTCGCCCTTAGTATTCAGCTTTTCCACCAGCTGACTCATATCGGCTTTTTTATACTTACTGAAATCCCCGCCATATCTTGCCCCAAGATAAGCCAAAAGGCTGATCCAATCCATGGTTCCAGCCTCTTCGGTGTGAGATTTCACATCATATGTATAGGCATCCTGCAATGCATCCTTGGTTACCTTAAAATCAACCCACTTTATGTAGTCCCCATTTTTCTTCGCAGCGCCCTTGGGTGCTTCCGACCAGGACTCAATCAGTCTATTCCCATTATGAAAGACACAGAGAATAAAACTGAAAATCAGGATACCACCCAGAATAGCAATAAAACGTTTAGAAGGAGTTTTCACAACATATACCTCGAAATCCCATGTCGTAATAGTTTATGACATGGGATTTCAAAATAGAAGTATTCTGTTTTTATGAGATACAATTAGTGTTTTGCCTTCTCCACATGAATAGAGCGACCCTTAATGGAAGCTGACTGCATGGCCTCAATCACATCACCAGCATATTCCCTTGGTACATCCACAAAAGTATATTTGTCGTACATATCAATGGAACCAACCAGATGTCCAGGGATTCCGCTTTCACCAGCAATGGCACCCAGAATATCTCCAGGTTTTACATTTTGACGTTTTCCAATATTAATGAAAAGTCGGGTCATTCCAGGCTTTTCTTTGGAAGCATCGTCGCTATTGGTGCGGCTGCGGCTATTTAAGTCCTTGGAATCCTTTTCCAGCTCCCGGTCGTCGCCCAGAGACATTTTAAGAAATGCGGCGGCAACATCCAGAGCGGTATAGTCCTCGTCGTTAATTCGTGCTTCAACCAAATCAATCATCCGGGACAAATCCACATATTTTATCATATCGCTAACCTGATCCAGTGTCTTTTGGGCAATCAGATCCGTTACATCATGAAGGGAAGGAACCGGCTGATAAACAATTTTCGCTTTACAATGTCTTTGAATATCCTTTAATTTATAAACTTCCTTACCAAATACAAAGGTAAAAGAGCGTCCAGTCCGTCCGGCCCGGCCTGTCCGGCCAATCCGGTGAACATAGTATTCATCATCCTGAGGAAGGTCATAGTTGAAAACAGCTTCTACATCATCTACGTCAATTCCTCTGGCGGCTACATCCGTCGCTACCAGAATATCGGTTTTTCCATCCCGGAACTTTTTCATGACCCGGTCACGCTGCTGCTGTTTCATATCACCATGTAAGCCTTCGGCAAAATAGCCTCGACCCTGAAGGGAACTTACCAGCTCATCCACGCCTCGTTTGGTATTGCAGAATACCAAAGAAAGCTTTGGAGAATAAATATCCAGAAGGCGAGCCAGAACCTCGTCCTTATTTTTATTTTTTACTTCGTAATAATACTGTTCAATGCTTGGAACGGTAAGCTCCTTTTTAATAACCTTAATCGTCTCAGCATTTTTCTGATAATTGGAAGTGATTTCCTTAATGGCAGTAGGCATGGTCGCTGAAAACAGAACCGTCTGTCTTTCTTCCGGCATATCGGCAAGAATGGTTTCAATGTCTTCTCTAAATCCCATGTTAAGCATCTCATCTGCTTCATCCAGTACCATCATAGACACATGACCGAGCTTTAAAGTATTGCGGCGCATATGATCCATGACACGCCCTGGCGTTCCGATGATAACCTGAACCCCACCCTTTAAGGAACGAATCTGATTGGAAATATCCTGTCCACCATAGATGGGAAGGATTTTAATTCCATGCATAAATTTTGCCAGAGAACGCAGCTCTTCGGATACCTGAATAGCCAGCTCCCTTGTAGGGCAAAGTATCATTGCCTGCAAATGTCTGCTTTTGGGATCTATTTTCTGTAACAGAGGAATTCCAAAGGCAGCGGTTTTCCCAGTACCAGTCTGTGCCTGTCCAATTATATCAATACCTCTCATAATAGCTGGAATCGCTTTGGCCTGTATCGGGGAAGCTTCTTCAAAGCCCATCTCCTGAACTGCCCGTAAAATTCTTGAATCCAGATTTAGTTCATTAAAACTAAGATTTTCCATGTAACTCCTATCTATGCGCCGACCCAAAACCTGTCTGTTTCAATCGATGTCGGCCGCTAAAACCTAAACAATTCTTTTCTCTTAGAACTTTTCTCTTAGAAAAAAATACAACTTGTCAAGTATAGAACAGATTTGGATGCCTGTCAAGAATTAAAAATTTTTATTTCGGTTTTATGCTTTTCAATTTTACAAAACTGTATTATCATATGAAAGGATATATTATTTTTATACAAAGGCAGAGGGGTATACGAAATGAAAAATTATATTACAGCACCGGAGAAAACCATCCTATGGGTAGGTGATGAAATAAACAGTACACCACCTACCTGTTTGCCTGCAGCAGAAGAAATATTCGAATACACAATAGCAGAAATCTGCGGGGAAGATGCTCTGCAAAGGATAAGGGAAGTAGTAGGAAGGCATAATGATTTTACTTGCAAGGTAGAACGTCTGACCGGAGGCAATATCTTTCCGGAAAACATGATACGGGAATTAGGGAAGATAAAAGCAGTCAACATAAACGGGGGACTGACTGCCTTCGACCAGGCCCCCTTCAATCAGTATCATTGTTATCTGGCATTGCTTTTGGAAAAAGGTGTGAGCATTGTTACTACCAATCATGATTCTTGTATTCAAAAAGCCTATGAGCAGCTGTGTGGTGAAAAAGGAAAATTAGTTTTGGCAAGCTGTCATAATGGGGTATATATATATGAAGGAACAAATCCAAATTCTGGAAAAATATATTATATTCATGGAGTGGCAGAAAATCCAAGAGAAATCGGCGCACACATCGCAGTAATGGACGAAATGTTTTCTGCCGATTTCCGCAATGAATTAAAAAAATGGAAAGAAGAAGGGTATTCACTTTATTTTGTGGGATATGGCGCAAGAGATATTTTTGATGTAAACGTCTATTTAGCCCAAATTACCCAAGGACAAAAACAAGTAAACTGGAAAGGCTATTTTGTAAGCACGGCATTTCGAAAGGATCAGCCTCAGCGGGTAAAGAATCTTCTTCTTGCGGCATTTTCAAAAGAACAGATTATTCTCATGACCAAGGAGGAGTTTTTAAAAAATCTGTGTCAGATCATTTGTGAAGAAACAGAAAAGAGCATAAACCAGAAGATAAGCTGGATGATGAAAGAACAGAAGGAACTGGAAGCGACCTGGAAGGAGTGGATGTATCCAAACCTGAAGGAAGCCCAAAAGTACAAGGATCTGGTACTTCTTTATGTGAACCAGTCTCTTGGTGTTTGCGTGGAGGAAATCGACAGTCAGGTTTTTTACCGTATTGAGGACATGCCAATCGCCATTCGAAATATGTATCAGTCTCTTGTATTTCGATATCGTTATGATTCCATCGCCTACTACGGTTATGTGATGAAATCTGCTGAGCGTCTGACCGAAGAGGAGCGATTATTGGAGGAGGAGCTGATTGTTCTATGCAATGACGGATACAATCGGGAGGGTGAGGAAATACGATTGCTTCAGGAGAATATGGAGAAGTTGACAACCGAATACGTCAACAGTCTCCGTTGTCATACAGATGGAAGCAGGATAGAAGAATGGGCAGCAAAACGACTAAAGGAAATCAATGCAATGCTTCCTGATAGCAAGGGACAAATGAACAAGGTGGTTCCCCGAATCAATCATCACAATTATGTACTGCTTTATCGTATACGAGCAGCGCTTCGGGCAATGGGCGCTAAGAATGAAAAAGCGGTTGAAGCAATTCGTATTGACCTGGCATGGTCCTATTTGTACTGTGAACAAACCTGTAACATAAGAGCCTTTTTTAAAACAATGGAATTCGCAGGATTTTGTTATCTGTGCTTTTATTATAAATGCGGAAAGAAAAGCTATTATGATAAGTACCAGAAGCTGAAAACATTGCAGAAACATTTTGGCAGTAAGTGTTTAAAGCAATAAAAGTAATAAATAAAGGCAATAAAAGTCATAAAGGCAATGAAAAAAATAGTAAAAGCAGTAAAAGCAGCAAAAGCAGTAAAAGCAGTATGTAATTTGTTAGGCAGTAAAAGTTTTTGAAAGATATAGAAGCCGTTCCTGTTCTTCCAGTCTAATATATTCTTCATATGAAATACTGGAAAGGCTCATATTTATATTGCATTTAAAACACTCAGTTTTGAATTTGGATACATATCGAACGGCTTTACATTTAGGACAAACATATACTTTTAGCATAATTTTTAAGCTCCCATCTGCGCGTTACAGCGCATTTACTAGTCATGTCTAAAATTTGAAAGGAGATGTTACTTTATGTAACATCTCCTTTATATTATATTATGACAACATAGGGCAGGGCAAGAAAAAGGGTTCGTCGCAATTCGACGACAAAATTCGTCGAAAATCATGGACGGTCAAAGAAAAAGGTGAATTTAGTACCCTTTTCCAGGGTGCTTTCCACCTGAATGGTACCATCGTGTTTTTTTGCAATTTGTTTTGCAATAACCAGCCCAAGCCCCGAACCAGTAGCGTTTTGTCGAAGCTTTGATTTGTAAAATTTGTCGAAAATATTTGGTAAATCCTCTGGAGAAATGCCCACACCCTGATCCTCAATAGAGATACAGAGGGGATCTTCCGCCTCAACAGCAATGGTAATGGTAGTATTTTCCGGCGAAAACTTAATGGCATTATCTACAATAACCAGAAACATCTGACGGAGTCGGTCATAGTCACCATCCAGCATAATACAGTCAGATTGCTTTTGAAGGTTCAGATGAATTTCTTTTTTGCTGGCAATGACACCAGCACTCCGTAGGATATCTTCAAAAATCTGAATCAGGTTCACCGGTTCTTTATTAATAACAAAATCTGGATTTTGCATTTTAGACAAAGTAAGCAGATCCCCAACCAGACGCTCCATGCTCTTACATTCATTAAGCATCCGCTCATGGTACTGGTTCACCTTTTCCGGCTTTGTCACGATACCATCAAGAAGAGTCTCTGTATACCCACGCACAACGGTAATAGGCGTTCGGAGCTCATGAGAAACATTAGCAAAAAAGTCCATACGCATTTGTTCCATTTCCTGCCGGGCGATTTCATTGGCTGCAAGCTGCTCCGATAAAACATTAATGGTAGACGCCAGTTCTCCAATCTCATCCTTTCGGTCAATCCGGGTTTTCTTTTCATAATTTCCCTTTGCCAGCTCCAGAGCAGTTAGCCGCATTTGCGTAATCGGTGCTGACAGCTGTCTGGCAAATACATAAGAAATAATAAAAGCCACCAAAAAAGCTACCAGAGCACTGATCAGGATAAAATACTGGCTGTTATGGATTACCTGGGCCTGTCCCTCCACAAAAGAATTAAGAAGGACGGCGCCAATTACATTACCACCAGAATCCCAGACAGGTGTGGCAGCTCTCATTATCTGTTTGCCATAAATCTCATCATAGCTGCTGACCACCTTAAATTGATTTTTAAAAGCACTGTTGAGAACCTTCTCCATATCATTTGTAAGAGTTACATTGTCATTCACCGTGGCGAAGTTACTATCCATTGGATTCTTGGGATTCTGAACAACCCAGATATCCGTATTTTCAATTAACAGAATTTCCTGCCAGGAAACAATAAAGGAAGTGTAGCCAGATAAGTCCTTATTATTTATATAGCTGGAAATGCTTTTAGCCAGGTTACTTCCCTGTTTTTTCAGCTGCTGTTCGTAAGAAGAGGTAATACTTTTGGCATATAAATTACTGAAGATTACCCCGATTAAAACAGCAAATACCGTAAGAATAATAGCAAAGTACAGGTATATTTGAAAAAACAGGCTATTCCGCAGCCTGGAAACAGATGATTTCATAGTTGGCTCCTGTCTGTGTGTTTTTTGCTGCCTTAGCATTTCTTTTCACACTTAGTTTCCTTCTGTTTCAAATTTATATCCGACACCCCAGATGGTTTTAATCGACCAGCCAGGATGATCTACTTTGTCCAGTTTAGAGCGAAGCCGTTTAATATGGGAATCCACGGTTCGGCTGTCACCAAAATAGTCAAAGCCCCAGAGGCTGTCCAGAAGATTATCCCGGGTAAATACCTTATTGGGATTGCTGGCCAGTGTCCACATCGTCTCGATTTCTTTTTTAGTAAGTGCTATCTTGGCACCAGTTATACTTAAGGAATATTCATCCAGATTTATAAACAAGCTTCCAATGGAAATGGTGTTTTCCGACTTGGAGGAATTATCCGCTGGCGACATACGGCGCAAAACGGCTCGGATTCTTGCCATAACCTCACTTGGGCTAAACGGTTTTACAATATAATCATCCGCTCCAATATCCAGTCCCATAATCCGCTCAAAATCCTCGCCTCTGGCAGTAATGAGAATGATGGGAACATTGGATTCGCTGCGAATTTTGCGGCAAACCTCATAGCCATCCTCTTTTGGCATCATAACATCCAAAAGCACCACCACCGGACTATGTGCCTTGAATAACCGAAATGCTTCCTCTCCATCTCCAGCAACCACCGGAATCAAGCCTTCCTTTTCAGCGTATGTTGCTAAGATATCTGTAATATCTTCATTATCATCTGCAATAAGTATATGTTGCATAATTACCTCCCCGCACAGTATTCAAATTCATATGGTTTTCGAGTTACCGTATTACTCATAGTTACTAGTGCACCATCTTCTAAATAACTAGACCATTCGCTGGTCTGATTTCCCGAGAGCACGAATGAAAAAGCCTCAGTGTAGCCCGCTACACCTACGTTTTTTCATCCGTACTCTCGAAAAATCATCCTCACCGATTGGT
>JAVBLX010000203.1:0-12247 GCA_031553075.1 Acetivibrio sp. | reverse complement strand
TTCTTTACTTTAGGTACAGCCTCTTTTACTGATACCCTTTTTGCCGCAAAACCTGTTATTAATGTCGATAGTCCAAGAATTACATCTCCCCAGCCTTTTTCCAGACTATACCCGCTCTTCTTTCCAACAATTTTCTTTTCCTATTCTTCCAGGAATTCGAAATCTTTTTCTGTTAGAGTATGATTATTCTTCTCATTATAATCGATTCCTCCTACTCCCAATGCATTCTGTAATGCATTAAGGGTCTGATCATCATAAGCATCGCTTCTCTCTGCATTTGTAATTGCCTGAATAGCATGCAACCTGTTCAAATTTTCCTCATATTTTTCTGCATTAGTAAGCAACCGATTTGCGGAGATTCCACCTGTTGCCTTGGCTTCTTCCTTCAACCACTGAATTGCCGCTTTCCGTTTTTCTTCATTCTGCCACCAATAAGGACAGAAGTATGCATCCGATTGATTCCAGTACTCCTGATAATTTTTAGGGCCTTCTTCACTCACCTGCATCATTTCCTGATTTAGGTTCTTAACCGTTTCAGCATAATTCCTTCGTATTTTCATGGCAAGGGCTGTATATTCTTCTCCTGACATTGATAGAGCCTCTGGTGCCAACAATGCTGCTGTTTGGATGATTCGAAGTCGAAATGCTTCCATTCGTTTTAACAGTATCTGCATTCTAGCCGCATATTCTTTGTCTATAGTATGCACTCTCTCCAAAAGTTTGTCAAACTCTTCCAAAGCTGTCTCATGACGACCTTTTACTTCCTGACGATATGATTCTACATCAGCTAAATAATGGCTGATACCCAGTTCATCGGTAAGGTCAAGCCATGAATCACCCCACCATTCCAGGAGACGATGTTGCTCGTCCTCTTCAATACTCCTTTGGAGTGTCTTCTGGATATCTTCCACTGTTTCTTGAGAAAAGTCATGTATTCTCTGCCCCATACTTTTTCCTCCCATATCATTCGCTTTTCCTGTTTCTTAGGGTTCTTTTGTAACCTCACAACGTATTCCTCTTATAAAGTTTTCCCTATTATTAATATGGGATTTTTTTTCATTTTTTTAAAAATTTTAGCAACATTTTTAAAATTTTCTGCTTTTCTTGCCATACAACAAAAAAAAGAGATAAACTCCTTACGGAAATCTATCTCTCTTAAATAAGTACAATTTATTCTCTATTATTTATTGAGACAACGATTGCGTAGCCTTTCTCTAATTGCCATCTCTTCCTCGGTCAAAATCTTTTCGCCAGTACCAACAATTTTTTCAGCGTCCCGGATATTTTGTACCAGCTGCCACAGTTCCATTGGCTCAATCGCTGCTTTCTGCTTATCTCCATACATACTTTTATTTATCGTGATATGACGTTCTATGGAGGTGGCTCCCATGGCTACGGCACAGGTACTCACCAAAGTCCCCATCTCATGTCCGCTGTAGCCAACCTTACAATGGTACCGTTCTGCCAAAATGGAGATGAGCTTCAAGTTAGCGTCGGAACTTGGCATCGGGTGGTTACTGTTGCAGTGCATGATTTCGAATGGGCAATCATATTTGCGGAAGACCTCAACTGCGTGGTCGATATCCTCAAATGTACACATACCAGTTGCTATAAAGGTATATTTTCCTTCTTTTGCCACTTCTTCCAGGTATTCATCGTTACTAATCATAGCAGAAGGAATCTTGTTATGTTTGAAATTGTACTGTTGCAAGAATCTCTGGGCATCCAAATCTCTGGCGGAAGCAAACCACTCCATGTTCTTTTCTTTACAGTACTGGTCAATCTGGTCATATTCCTCCTGACCAAACTCCAGGGCTTCCTTTTCTTCACGCTGGATGGTTCCCCATTTGGATGTCTTCGGGCTATCCAAGTATTCCTTTGTGTATAACTTTTCAATGGTTCTCTTTTGAAACTTTACGGCATCGCAACCGGCCATTACGGCACTATCAATTAGTTTCTTTGCAATGGCAATGTCTCCATTATGATTAATTCCAATCTCAGCAATAATAAATGTGCTACCCATATGCTACCTCCATAAACCTCAACTAATAACGTTACACAATTTTAGTCTTATATTCTTATTATACCAAACAATTTGCAAGTTGTAATCCTATTTTTTGAATTTTTATATTTTTTTATAACTTTTTAATAAAAATCATTATTACAGATCTCTCTTTATGGCAGATTCTAAATAACCGAACCATTCGCTAGTCGATTGGTCCGGTTATTTAGAATCTGATGCACTAGGATTCTTTCGTTATATAGGTTGGAACGACCTTCTTTACCATCTCTCTCACATTTGGTGTCTCTTCGTAAACGGCTATCTGAAGTTCATCCAGACTTCGAAGAAACTCTTCTTCATCAAAAGCGATTGGCTTTCCAATGTGAATCAATTGATTGGCGGTGTCCTGCATTCCTTCTTCATCCATCAGAAGCTCTTCAAAAAGCTTTTCGCCCGGACGTAGTCCAGTGTATTTGATTTCGATGTCACGATCGGGCTCGTAGCCGGAAAGACGAATCAGGTTTCTGGCCAGATCGTCGATTCTTACCGGTTCTCCCATATCCAGGACAAAGATTTCGCCGCCTTTGGCAAAGGCTCCAGCCTGAAGTACCAGGGATACGGCTTCCGGAATGGTCATGAAATATCGAATAATATCTGGATGGGTGACGGTGACTGGCCCACCAGAGGCAATCTGTTTCTTAAATAGTGGAATTACACTGCCGTTACTGCCCAAAACATTTCCAAAGCGTACAGCAACAAATTCCGTCTTGGAACGGTTGTTGTAGGTTTGGATAATCATTTCACACATCCGCTTGGAGGCCCCCATGATATTGGTGGGATTTACGGCTTTGTCGGTGGATATTTGGACAAAACGCTGCACTCCGTAGCGATCGGCTGCCCGGACTAACTTGAGCGTGCCGAATACATTATTTTTAATAGCCTCATTGGGACTGTCCTCCATGAGCGGAACATGCTTGTGGGCGGCGGCATGGTATACCAGCTCTGGGCGGTAGGTTTCAAAAATGAAGTTCATGCGATTGGTGTTTCGGACCGATGCAATGAGAACTACCAGATCAAGGTTCGGATATTTTTTGGTGAGTTCCTGTTGGATGTCATATGCATTATTTTCATAAATATCCAGAATAATCAGTTGTTTCGGGGCATGCTTTACAATCTGGCGGCAAAGCTCGCTGCCGATGGAACCTCCACCTCCTGTCACCATGACTACTTTTCCACTTACGTATTCCATGATTGATCCGATGTTGAGTTCTACGGAGTCTCGACCCAGTAAATCTTCGATTTCTACGTTACGAAGCCGAGAAACGCTTACTTCGTCATTAATCAGCTGGTACATCCCGGGGAGAATTTTGATGTTGCAATTAGTCTCTTTGCAGATGTTTACCAAATCCTTTACCTCTTTCCTGGGGAGGGAAGGAATGGCTACGATAATGTCGGTCACCTTATATTTTTCAGCGGCATTGACAATATCGTGGCGGTTTCCGATGATCTTAACGCCTTGAATGTATCTTCCTATCTTGTCTCTGGCATCATCAATTACGCAGACAACTTTTCCATCCAGATACTGGCTGGTACTGATTTCTTTGATAATAATATTGGCTGCTTCTCCGCCACCAATCACCATGATATGTTTTTTCGAATCGGTAAGGTACTGGTTGTTTAGATTACGGAGAAATCGGTAGAAAAAGCGGCTGCCTCCTACAAAGGCCACCAGCAGCATAAGGCTTAATGGCCAATAGCTCCGGGGCATAGGATGTCCGGTTATGTTCATTCCAATGTATTCCACTATAATGGATACACCACAAGCAAAGATGATGTTGTTCATCTCTTCGATGCTGGCATATTTCCACAGGCTGTGATACAGGCGAAACAGGAAGAAAATCCCTAATGTAAGCAGGGTGTGGATGGGCATGTAGTGAAGCAGTATCTCATAATACCGCACGTCTACTTTGGAAATGCTGAAATCAAAGCGCATGATGATGGCGGCATAGGATACAAAGTTAATCAGTAATATATCTAGAAGGATTAAAAACATTCTTCTTACAAAAAGTTGTCGATCTTTCCCTAAATGCATTTTATTACTTCCTTTCAAGGCAAAGTGCAGCGTTTTTAACGTGCACTTACTTTTGATAAAAGTCATTTTATTCGTTTTTATTCTAGCATAATCGACACAAAACAACAACTGTAAAAAGTTTCATTGAATTTGCTTATGAGGTTTGGTATTATGGAATGGTTAAATATCACTTTTGTCGAATTTTGTCGAAATATAAGTAATGCGGATAAATGGGATTTATGGTAATATAATTATGGATTGCGCAATCCATTTTCCATAGTAAAGGAGTTGACCATATGTGGAAAGATGATTTAATAAAAGAATATGAAGACATTATGGTCGAGCTCGCACTTTCTTCTGCCATGGAGCTGGAAGGGGAGGCCTTGATGGCAGAAGCAGTGTGTTATCCTAATACCTTGACCAGAGAACAGGCTCGGAAGAATATTGATGCGATATATAAGCGGGCTGGGGTTAAGCAGAGGAAAGATTGGAAGAGCCGAGTGCTTTCCAAGGGTGTTCCTGTGTTTTATCGGGTAGCTTTGGCTGTTTGTATGGTGTTTATTTTGGTTAATGTTACTTCGGTTAAGGTTGATGCTGAGAGGGGTAGTTTTTGGGATTTTGTTCAGAAGATCCGGACGGAGTTTGCTTTGGTTGGTAAAGAAAGTAAAAGACTTGACGATATGAAAAACGACGCATTGGTTGAAGACTCTATTTCTTTTTCATTAACTGGTGGATACTTTCCCACATATATACCTCATGGTTTTGTAATGACATCATTTAAAAACGAAATTGATCAGACAATCATTGATTATTCAGATGGAAATAATAGTTGCATTGTTTTTCTCCAAATAGCACCTGAAATATTTTCATATGAAGATTCTGAGAATTCCAAATTAGTTACTCAGCAACAAATTGCTGGTGATACAGCACTTATTTCAGAAAAGAATGAAATTACAACTATAACATGGAAAAAGCAAGAAATTGTCCTGCAATTAGTAGGAATCAAGGTAGACACAGAATTGCTAATCAAAATTGCAGAAAGCATAGAAAAATTTCCAAATATCAATTCAAATTAAAAATACACTAATGAAGGAGAAATGTAATGAAAAAAACACTTCAAAACAAATTATTTATTATTGCATTAACAGTAGCTATGATCCTGTCTCAGGGAACTATTTCAAACGCAACCACAATAGACAATATAGATTTACCTGTAGTTACCGAAAATGATTTAAACGAATTATCAGAGTCCTACGAAACTCTTGGGCTTTTACGTTACCAATACGTAACAATCGTTACTCCCTCATTGTCCATATCTGGTGGTCGAGGATATTGTACTTCTACTGTAGTAATGGGAAGTGCAAAAGAAATACATGTAAATGTTGCTTTACAAAGAAGTACCGATGGAATAAATTTCAGTAATGTTGCATCTTGGTCCAATGACTTCTCAAACGTTGGTAGTAATGTGGTAACTGGCGATGCATCCGTTACTTCTGGATATTATTATAGAAATGAAACAACTGTAATTGTTCGTTCTGGACAGACCGTGTTAGAAACAATTTATGCACAATCTGCAATAAGATATTATTAAATTCATAACCACCAGCATCAAGCTGGTGGTTATTCTATACCTATAAGTTTCATTCTCTCTTCTTCATATACAAAACGCCGCATATAACAGAATCGTCTTCTTCCCATCCACAAACCCAAAATTCTTCGTTGAAAGTTCAATCACATACTTAGGTTTAAGCACAGCCGTATAAAGCTTCAGGCTCTTCGCCCTAGTATTATCTGCACTCTTCAATTGGAATAATATCCCCATTACGCTGAATCAAAAAATCAATCTTTGCACCTCACTCCCCAATAATATTCCGGTATCCGTTAACCATCAATAGACAATTAGCATAATTCTCTTCCTTTCCACCCTTGACCTTTCCGCCCATCCGTTATACCATAATATCAAACACTGAAATGAGAGGGATTTCTTTATGAAACACAGTATGATTGATGAATATAAATCACAAATCCGCCAGGACTTTCTGTTGCCACTTACAGAAAATCAGGCTCTACGAAACCGTTTATATAGGGAAGACACCCGCGCGCGGGAGGATGGGGAATTTCAGAGGGATTATACCCGGATTCTCTATTCTTCTTCTTTTCGGAGATTGCAGGGAAAGATGCAGCTACTGGTGGTAAAGAGCGATCAGTTTATCCGTAACCGGTTAACTCATAGCCTGGAGGTGGCCCAGATTGCCCGGTCTATTGCTGATAGCATCGGGTATCGTCACGAGGAGAGTTATATCCTGGAAGCCTGTTCGCTGGCTCATGACATTGGGAATCCGCCTTTTGGACATGCCGGGGAACGGTTTTTAAACGAGAAATGCAGGGATATTGGTGGCTTTGAGGGAAATGCCCAAACCTTTCGGATTTTGTCCACGGTAGAGCAGAAACGGGCGGATTTCCAAGGCTTGAATCTGACATATCGAACTTTGCTGGGAATATTAAAGTATCACAATCGCTTTGAGAATTTTGAGGACTCTGATAAATTTGGGAAACAAAAGTTTCTTTATAACCATGATTTTGATTTTGTTGAAACTCTGGTAAAGGAATCTGGGGTTGCCCTTCGTACGCTGGATGTTCAGATTGTAGACCTGGCTGATGAGATTGCTTATGCTGCTCATGATCTGGAGGATGGGTTGAGACTTGGCATCTTTACCACTGACGAGATTCTTCATGATTTTTACAGTCTGGATTCTACGGCTGCTGAAAAATTGGATAAGATTTTTTTTGACAGTAAGGAAAAGGCTGGATTTAAGCAGGTAGGCGTTGATTCTTCGGAGTTTACTAAGCTTTATCGAAAAGAAGTTACTTCCCGGATTATTAATACTCTGATTCATGATATTGGGATTGTAGCGCTAACGGAGAAGGAACAGCAGAAAAAGGGAACTCGGGAAAAGACGGAGATTGGATTTGTGAATTATTCTGGTTTGGCCAGTGGATTGAAGCGGACGGTGTATGATTGTATTACCCACAATGACAAGGTTTATGCCTATGAAAAGGTGGGCCTCCGTAAGCTGGACTTTCTGGTGGACTTTTATAATGACCATGTGGAGTATCTGCCTCCTGAATACCGGGCCAGCAATATTATTCGACAGTATTCGGATCACTATATGGCAGAAGCCCAGAACGAGGACTTAAGGTCCAAATTGCAGAAGCGCTTGGTAGTGGATTATGTGGCTGGAATGATGGATTCTTATGCAGATACGACCTATGAACGATTGAAATCTCAATCACTTGGATAACCCAGATGCCTTTCGCACTTCTTCTATATACTTACATTTTTTGTAAAATAGTTTGTAAAATAATGGATTTTCTTGACGGTTTTATTGCATTTTGGTTAAAAATTTGTTATCATAGTCTAAGTGTTTTTGAAAACAACATATATCAAACAGAAACAGGAGTACAAATAATATGTTTTTATTTCTTGTCAGTATGCTTGAGGAAGATCGGGATCGGGAAATCTTTGAAAAGATTTACATAAAATATCTCACAATTATGAGAAACGAGGCTTTGGCCTGTACCAAGAAGGAAAGTATAACCGAGGATTTGGTGCAAGAAAGTTTTATTAAAGTTATCAACAATTTTGAACTTTTTAAGACTTTGCTTCCACCTCAGCAAGTTACCTATCTGCGGCGTACCGTCCATAGCGTCAGCATAGATTATCTGCGGGCAAATAAAGCAGAAATGGAATTGGTTTCCTTGGACGATTCCAATATCAACGAGCAGGATGTTGATGACTACGCCTATGACCCGCTTGATTTATATATGAAAAATGCAACCTATGAAAAGCTGGGTAACGCCATGCTTCGATTATCTCCGCAAGAACGATTGCTGATTCAATATCGCTATTTTCACAATCTAAGCGAGCAACAGCTTGCCGATACTTTACGGATAAATAAGCGAAATATTTCCTCTTATATCTCTCGTGCCAAGAAGCGTCTGGCTCAACTTGTGGAAGAGGAAGAACAAAAATAGTACATATTATCAGCTGGCACGCCATTTTGCTGAAAATACAGGGTATTCGCCGACCGACGAGTACCCTTTTTGATTACTGTTGAAGACACTCCTGAAGAACAGGCATGATTAAGATATGATGATTACATAAAGTTTATACAATCTCCTTGGCAAACTTTTGCTTCGGCTGGCAATGACTGCATCACAAATACTGACGGGGATCAATTATCTGCTCTCTTTTATGCATTTGAACATTTCTTATTTATTAATTGTTTATCAAGTGCTAATATACAACATCCGTCGGTCGCCAGATGCCGTTTAGAAGTGATGCATAACATATAGAAAAATACAATCAATATCACATTGCAAGGCTGTGATATTTAGGCAATGATTATAATGCAAACAAAAGATTGGGGATCTTACTGTTTGGTTCTCTTTTATGTTACGCTTGATTTTTGGCAGTTTACCTGCCTCTTAATGGACTATGTAGAAAAATACTCTACATATATATAGACGAGAAAAATGAAGAAATACAGCACGTTTTGGAGAACTTTTTTTATTTTCTACATTATGCACAAAATTCAAACTTAAAATTTGTGCATTTTTAGTCGCTTTAAGTCAAAATTAATACATTTTAAAGTTTCTTAGCGATGATATACTAGCTTTTGGAATTGCTTTTGGAATTGCTTTTAGACTTTCTCTAGGCATTGCTTTTGAATTGCTTTAGGCATTGCTATTTCAAATGCTAATTACTTATCCGCTAAGGGGGAGTGCAAATTACTTCACTTATATGGTCTTAGGGAGGCTAAATAGCCAAATATACCATATGTCTGCCATATATCTGACAATCCGAGCTGTTAATCTTTTCCTAATAATAATCTTAAAAATGAATGGAGGATATCAGGCTTATGAAGAAAAATTCTTGTCGAATACTTTTTTCCTTTTTCATAATATTTAGTATGCTCTGGCTACTGTCTGTAAACACTGAGGCAGCTGACTATCATGATGGGAATGATGCAGCCGCATTAACAAATCTGATTGCCGCACATCCAGACGCTACAGAGGCGCCAGCGGTTGTTTGGAATGAAAGTGGTTATCTGGTAGAACTAAGGTGGAGTGGTTCTCAGTTGACTGGTGAACTGGATGTTACTGCCTTTAAACATCTGGAGTATCTGGATTGTAGTGAAAATGGGCTAACGGGGCTTAAAGTAGATGGCTGTAATGCGCTCAAAACGCTAAATTGCCAGGCAAACAAGCTTGCCGGTTTGAATCTTACCTTGCCTGCTCTGGAAAACCTGCGCTGTGGCTCTAATCCTTTTACGACATTGGATTTAAGGGAAACACCAAATTTACAGCTACTGTTTTGTGCCGGACACAAGTTAACGAGTGTCGAGCTGAGTGGACTGAAAAAGCTGAATTATTTAGATTTGGATCAGGAGGTGTGGAGTGATAGCCGGCATTCTTCTATATGCTGCTCCAGTCCAAACCCAAGAGCTACACTGACTCAGTTGGATGTTAGCAGCCTTACAAATCTGGAGACTCTGACTGTATGGGGAAATCGGCTTAAAAGTCTGGATGTTTCTAACTTGAAGAACTTAAAAGCATTGGATTGTGGATGGAACAACCTTTCTTCTTTGACCCTTAAGGGTAATACGAAGTTAAAGACATTGCGCTGTTACAGTAATAAGTTGACCAGCCTTTCGATGAAGGATTTGACTCAATTGCAGATATTGCTTTGCAATGAAAATAAGTTTACTAAACTGGATGTTTCCAAGCTGGAAAATCTGATTACCCTTGGTGCTTCCGATAATAAGATAACAAGTCTTAATCTTAAGGATTTGAAGAAGTTTAAATATTTGTATGTTCAGAAAAATGAACTTAGCAGCTTATCCGTTCCAGCAAGTATTGTTTTTCTTCATTGCAGTAATAACAAGCTTAGTAAGCTGGATTTGTCTAAGACAACTAAATTGAAGAGTCTTTTATGTGATTATAATGGTTTAACAACACTTAACATTAGCAAGGCTATTGGCCTGCAGGAGCTGTCTGTGGCCTATAATAAGTTGAAAAAGGTAGATATTACGAAGCAGAGTAAATTAACTTATTTCAACTGTGCTGGGAACCAAATATCCTGTCTTCAATGGAAAGGGGCTAAGGCTTTGACAACGGTGGTTGCTTATAAGAACAAGCTTGCTAAGGTGGATGCTGCACTAGTTCCAAAAGTGGGGACTATCCTTTGTGATTCTAAGGTGACGGTGAAGAAGTCTACAAGCCAGAAGAAGTTGAAGATTTGCAAGGTGACTAACGTGGTTAATAAGGTTACTGATGGGATGGCTTTTTCTATAAAGACGGGTGATGGAATTGTTTTTGAGAATTCTCGATATGAGATTACTCAGAAGAAGATTGGAGCTGCAGAGGTATACTCTTTGGCGCCGTCTGGAGTGTCTTATGTTGCCGGATTGAAAAAGGGGACACAGTCGTTTGATTTTAAAGACCTGCTTTCTGGGGAAAATCATAAGGGGTTTGTTGTTGGGAAAGTAAAGGTTGCGGTGAAGTAAGGTAGTTATTTTGTGCCTATTATTTGTTCCACATATCAAAGCCAGAAATCGATGGTAATTTGGTCGATTTCTGGCTTTTTAGTTAACCTGATTGTTTTTGATTTATAACCGGTCCTCCCGATATTTTATACCTAGGAATACAGCAAGCTATTGAAAACACTAGCTTTCCGCATAGGGCGTCTGCAGCCAGACTCAACATGTATTTAATGATACAAAGAGAAAGAGTGAGCATTTTTTACTCTTCTTTCTCTTTATAAGTAAACATTAACTTTTTTGCCAACTTCTCATTTTGAAAACGTTCATGTTATATACCACGGCTCATATCAGTTCTCACAAAGGGGTTCCAACCATCACTGATTATTGCTTTTGCGATGAGTTATGGGATTAATGCATTTTCTTCATTGTTTTCAATTACGATCACCAGAATTACTCTGTCAAAAATTGATATGACCATGTCCAGTCTTCTCAATATACCGATTCAAGGATTATTGACTTACCTTTTATTTTTTCCAAGGCGTCTTAGAAAAGGGTTCTTATTTCTTCAAAACAAAGAAAACAGTCGCATCGGACTGGTTTTAAGCAATATTATACTTGCTTTCACTATCTTATTGACACAAGACACTTATGCTGACTTTATTAAGGGTCTTTATATTTTGGGTATAATAGGCGGTTTTCTGGGGATTATGCTCTGGTGGCGCTATAGTTTGACACGAAAGTATTGCGAAAACTTGAAGAAAAGGGACCGTGACAATAAATTAATACCGGCTATGGGGCATTCTGTCATGCGCTTTATGACGTTGCGGGCTGACACTGAAAATTTCCAAGAACAGGGAAATTCTATTTTAGAACAGCTTAATTCCGTTATGGAAGAACGGATAAAAATTATTTTGAAGGATCAAAAAGAGCACAAGATATTACCGCTCACTAACATCGGTCTGGTTGACAGCACATTACAGTATTTTAGCCAGAAAGCTTCTGAAAATGACATTATCTTTGATGTTACTATAACCTGCGATGTAAAATCCATGGCTGAAACTATGATAACTCCCAATCAGCTCCAAACATTATTGGCCGATCACATCGAGAATTCGCTGATTGCGGTAAAAGAATGTGCCTATAAACGCATTCTTGTAATCTTTGGAATTATAGATGATTGCTATGAAATTCAAATCCTGGATAGTGGTATTCCCTTTTGAATGAAATTGGCGGGAGCTTAATTATAGAGGAGTATCCGATTAAGCCATATAGCTTCTCGAAGAAAATACGATTTCGATTTGACAGGTTAAAAGGTTTTCACTTGCAAACCTCTGCAACAACAGCATAATATCTGGTACATAGATTCAAGGGGGACTTGCCGACCGTCGAGTCCCCCCTTATTACTGTTTGTTTAAAAGTACTCCAAAAAAGCAGGGCATATTGAAATGTGGTAATTACACAAATTAATTTATACAACAGCCTTTGCAGGTTTTGCATCGGTTGGCACAATTGTATTGCAAACTATGACGGGGAGTCAATTACTTGCTCTTTTTATGTAACTACGCCTTTCTAGAGCATACTTTTTAATGCTAACACAGCCTCCGTCGGTCGCCAAAAGCTGCTTAGAAT